>CAZYQZ010000008.1:0-16960 GCA_964649915.1 uncultured Gammaproteobacteria bacterium
TCTACCTTCTCAGATGGTCAGAATCCGCAGGACAAAGGAGCGCTATTAGACAGTTTATTAGTAAATTATGACGACCCAAAAAATGTTTTCAGACACATTTTAAACAGTCTCTATAGTGTCTACGACAGCGGTGGGTGGAAAGTTGGAGATCGAGACAGTATCGAAGAAGGGGATAAGGCGATTTCATTCAGAACCCTTGAACACAAGGCGCAAGTTATGCTCCAGAATTTGGTCACACGGTGGTCAGTATCCAAAAACAATGAGAACTGGGACTACGACAAACATATTGAACAGGGTATAGTCGTTACCGAAGGGGGCTACGGTCCGTTTGAAGAAAACATGGATGTCTTTTCTGTATTTTCAAAAGATTCGATGTCTTCGTTCTTATCAAGTCTCAAGAAATCTGTAGGTCTTATTCGTACTTTTAGAAGAAATGACGGGATTAAAGACCTTACAGGTATGCTTGAAAAAAACGATTTTATTCGTGCTCCAGTCATGGTTTTTCACAAGGGCATTGTACGAGGGAATATTCCAGAGGATGATTGGGCCCGCTTTGAATCCTTGGAAAGTGATATTGCCGGTGCTTTCTCACAAATAAACTGGACCAGTGAAGGAGTGAGAAAGATGCAGAAAGAAGATTTTACACGATACTTTCATGACAAAGTTAGATCTGGAGTGAATTCGCTCATCATGTCTGGAATTTATGAGATCTTTGATCGAACTCGGAAGATGTTAGAAGATAATGAAGTGCAGGTAATAGTAGATAATGGTGGACTGCTGTTTGTCAGTATTTTAACAGATAAGAATAGGAAAGCCCGTAGCATTCTCCCCTTTGTTGTCTAAGTGTCAAAAAATCCACTTTCGTCATGTTGATTAATTATACCCAAGAGAAAAGAAGCGCGTGCGGGGTATGCGTGGAATAGCCCACGCACGCGCTATATAGCGATACAGCAATCTACATTCTCGCTCCTGCATCGACGAGAAGGAAAAATGCCGCAGCCAGAACAATCAGAAATGCTGCAGGTCCTGTTCCGGGAACAAAGAAAAACAGTATCCCGGCCACTATGAACAAAGTCACTGCAGCAGCTGACATTGGGTCTATTTCGGCCCACCTAATCAGCCCTCGTACGATTGTCCAAACGAACACGATTTACCTCCTTATTTTGGCGGACTTGTCGTAAGCTCTTCAGTGCTCACGGCAATCAGAAATCCGTCATGTTTTTCCATGACGAACATTCCGTAATCCTCTCCAAATACGAACGCTTCCCAGTCCGTATATTTATCGCTTCCCTGCTCGTACGCAGGGTAGAGGATTACACTTTCCGGGAAACCCTTCACCATGGGCGAAGGGTCAATGCGTGTCACTTCGAACTGGCGCCACGATCCATCTCTGGGATCATGCCACCAGAATTGGTTTCCGACCCGAAGGGGCTCGGTGCGCCAATTTCCCTGATGTATCCGATTCGAAATGACAGGGATCTGAGTACGCCCTCCAATCACGTCAGCAACTCTTGGTCCAATCGCTGCCAATGTGATAAGACAAAGGCATGAAAGAAGTATTAACCTCAAATTAATACGTCCCCTCACTTCGCCTCCTTATACTATATTGTTAACTCCTCACTTCACAGATACGCGGTTGTATCAGCCAGAGAAGAGGATCTAGTAGTATCACAATCGAAAAAGGAAAACAATTAGAAAAGATCAAATATATCCTATAATACTTGACAAAGGGATTATTTATGTATTATAATTTTCCTATTGTGCTTTCTGAAGGGATAAAAAGCATAATGCAAAGTCCTTCGAAGCTTTACGCGTAGGAGGATAAGTTGACGCCAGTTGAGAAAACTCGAGCCACAAGCTCGAGTTTTTATTTGGTTTTAAGACCAGTTTTTGCTATAATCCTATAGGTTTAATTACGAATGTACGTTGTCGTTATTCATTCTTGCAAATAAAGAAGAACGAATCACGAGCAACCTCGAAGCTTTGCTTCGCATGTACCTTAACAACCGCATTATATTTTTTAGATAGTGCTGATTCTGCGGGTAGAATGAAGATAATCGATTGTCCTTATTCCGCGCGTAGAATCAAGTGGTGACTGCTCTGGCAATTGGGTTTTTGCATCGCCGCCAGGGCTTCAATTTAGTTCCCAGGTTTGACAAAGAGCTTCGTGTTTTGAGTTGAGACTCTTGTCGACTTCTCACATGGAGGTGAGAATAATGTTTATAACGATTTGGGCAGTAGCAACATACATAGCAGCATGCATTTTCTTTTTGCTTCTGGTCTGGTATTTGAGATCAACAGGACCGAGGCAAATCAATATAGGATTGCTCATTCTGCTGTTGCTTGCATGTGTATTTGGAGGATCGCTATTAACGGCGATTCAAACTTTATGG
The DNA here is from genome assembly GCA_964649915.1 of uncultured Gammaproteobacteria bacterium. Taxonomy (GTDB): domain Bacteria; phylum Patescibacteriota; class Microgenomatia; order 2-02-FULL-39-11; family 2-02-FULL-39-11; genus CAZYQZ01. The sequence goes on from CAZYQZ010000008.1 coordinate 2,394, forward strand.
GAGCAGATTTTATCTCTTCCATAGGGGAACGACATGTAGGTGTCGAGTGCAGTAAATGGCTCGGCACCTCTTAGGAATACCTATCTAATAAGAAGTAAAACTTGAGTTCACTCAAGAGGCTCCAGAATTGCTTTGGATAACCCTTCGGGGTGAAAGAAAGAATTTTTGATATATATAATGCGGTGTTTGTTTAAGGAATAAATCCATTTTATTCTTTGAACGAACAATAATTGTATTAATAACGGTATTAGTTGTTAGGTATATAGTATTAGTAGTCTTGAGTATCTACTCAAATCTCTGCTAAATAACTAAGAACTAACTAACTAATAAACTGCGAAGCTTTGCTTCGCAAGCTCTTTAACAACCGCACAAAATTTTGATTTAGTCCTAATTGCGCGTACAGAGAGGAGAGATAAACACTCTTTTTTCCGTACGTGCAATTCGACTGTAAAAAATATAACTAGCTATCCAAGGCTAGTGTATGTCTAATCAACTCATTGATTAAGACAGTCTGTAATAGTGATAGTCACCAATACATAGTTTTATTGGTGTATCACGGTAATCCCACTGGGAGGTGGGTGTAAATGGGCAAACTATCGAGTTCCTTCAGTACCGCTTTTTTTATTCTGGTTATTTTGGTGATCTGTGGATCGTGTGGTTGGAGTGTAATGATTTCAACCTTGCCAAACGGTATCTTTCCCATCGAAGAAAACTTGGAGGATACTGCTTGTCAGGCTACGCCCACATTAACCGCGGGCGGCACGGTGTATAGAATGAATGTAGAATTCTACAATCGTGTCACGGGTCGAAGCTCTGATATTTACTTCGGTCCGAATGACCATCATGCGATTGAGGTTAGGAGTGGATTCGTGAAAGATCACCCGTATGAATTCAGGGGCATAGAGTCAAAAATGTTCAAGTCAAATGACGGGTTCACCTCTAACGCGGTAGTGAGCGTGTTTGACATCAGGGTGACGGATCTCGGGGGTGGGCACTATGGGTTTAAGAAATGCGAGGTTTTGCGCTAAGTAGGATTCAGGCGCAGAAATTAACTGGTCGTATTTTTTCGGTGCTAGGTCACCGGAAAGTTGGAGATAATAGGAGAAAAGGTCAGTCGTTCTTGTAAGCTGATCTTTTCCTTCTATACCCCAGAGGTGGGGAGACATGAGAAAAGTAGTACTGTTTACAGTCTTGGGAGTTCTTGCGCTTGTCGCAGTTGTGACGAACATGGAGGGTCCTACTGTTTTGTTACATCAGGGTGAGTGCGCCACTATGAAGAATTTGCTGAGCACTCAGCAGGCACAATTCTGTGTAGGTGAGCCCTACCAGAAAGCTCTGGGAATTTGGTGGATTCACCTGCGAAAGCTTCAGGGAGGGGAAGAAGAGGAAGTTGATAACCCACTGGTTCCCCGATTTGGCTGTTCGCTTTATCAGAGTAGTCTGGCTGGCTGTGAGGAATGGATGATTCTTCGCAATCGGTGGGCGCTCCACGGGAAGCTTGTTTCGGGACAAGCAATGTTGGTATTTAATCTACTATGGAGCAGAGTAGATTAATTGCGTCAACATGAGTGCCGGACCGGATGTCCGGCACTTTACCTCCAAGAGTTGCACAATCAAAACACATTCCTACTAGAAGTAAATATGTCGATTCTGTCGACTTTGCCTTCTTAGGTGAGATGTTTTTTGATAGTGCTATGTGCGGTTGTTTTTTTGAAATTAACTATTATGAAAAGTTATATAAAGAAAATATGTACGTAATATTCCGGGTTTGCCCGGATATTTTGCGTGACTATTTTCTCGCACTTTAACAAACCGCACGTTCTTAGCTCTTTCCGTACCGATTCTTATCGGGACGGAACTAGAGATAAGGATACTGAAAAATAGAATACAAATTTTTCATGTACTCGAAGCTCTTTCCGTACCGATTCTTATCGGGACGGAACTAGAGATAAGGATACTGAAAAATGGAATATACATTTTTCATGTATTACTCACCTTAATCTGTTCAGACGAAGTCTGAAGCGGAATTAGAAGAGAGGATACTGAAAAATAGTTAAATTTTTTAGTAAAACACAAATTTGAAATACGATGTCTCGGGCATGAAGGGGAGAGGAGTATCTCCTTTTCCTGCTCGAGATATCAGAGTAAGTAAGTCATAGCGCATTATGGACCTCCATGTTCATGATGCTAATAAGGAGAAGTCAATCTCATCACTTATTAGAAAGAAGTGATGAGGTAGATGTGAAAAAAGTGAAAGCACTCTTTTTCTTTCTTCTTGGGCTGATGCACTATATCGGTCCAGGAATTTTCGGGTTAGTACTATATTGGATCATGGGAAGCATGTTTCCATTTCCATCCATTGCCTGGTGGATGGGACTTATCGGGATCATCATCTTGATAAGCATGACGTACTTCAGGTTTCAGGCGCCGATTACGTCGTTGACAATTGGTGCTGTGGTAGGGTTTGTGCTCGCAATTGTCGCACGATTACCTATACTACCATTTTGGAAATGGTAAATAAAAAGAATTCCGTCATTCCCTAAAAAGTATGACGGGATTCTTGAAAAAGGAAATGGACAGAACGCTGCTTTTTCTGCTTCCAGCGTTGATCGTGTTTGATGTGTATGTACTACTTATCAAACCGGAAGGCGCTTGTATGGCAGAACCACTCCCACCGCTTATTGTAGGTATACTTGCGGTGTGCCTGGTTCTTTTTGGACTTTTTGGCTTAAAGAAATTTGGTTTTCTTGGAGATACCACAACCACCCCGTGGTTGTGTGGAATCGCAGTTGGAATCATTGCAGCTGCTTTCATAAGCGGTTGCTGAAAGTAAAAACGACCTGCCATTCGAGTTTGAATATGTATGACAGGTCTATCGCTTCCCCAAAAAGGAGGGAAGAGGAAATGAACAGAGGAGCGATTTTAGGCATTATACTGATTGCGCTTACCTTGTTTGTGGGAGGAATCTCGTTTCAAGCAGCGCAATTCTTTGCGGGACTACCAACTCCCGCGCCGACAGCGATTTCTGCACCGCGAACTCCTGTGGTGATTCGGGCCGCAACCCCAGTACCGTTGTCCCAAGCGGTTACGAGTACGGATCAAGAAATACCACTGATCCGCGTAATTGCTGCTATCGCCGCGTTCATCGGAGGAGGAATTTTTATCGTATGCGGAGCGTACATGATAATGAACACGACGATGAAGCCCTTTGGGGCATTGACAATCATTGTCGGTTGCATCGCCTTGTACGTTTCTTGGGCGGCATACAGAGGAGGTCCTTGACGTTACAGAAAGGACATGACAGTGATGTCATGTCCTTATCTTGGGTACCCGGATTTGGGTTTCAGTGTTTCGTGCGGTTTTTTGTTGATATCAGACATTATAAATGTTAGATAATTTATAGTTAATTATTTAATAATAGAATACATGTAATACTCATAGAAAAATACGGAATCTTCCGTAGTATTTGCTGGGTAAAGTAGTACATTAACAATCACGCGATATATTTTTCCTGCATGGTGCGAGGATATAACTATTTATTTCTTCACAGCATGCAGGAAATCACATCCTGCAGCTAGCTATCCCTTCAGGGAAAGGAGCAAGAATGAGAAGAATACCACTAATTTGGGTTGGTGTCGTACTGTTCTTGTGTACTATGTGCAGTTGTGTAGGGTTTTTGGCTTTTCGCGACACCAACTGGATCCAGGCGCCGCAGCAAAACGGATTCACCGCCAACTCAACGTGCAAAGTGGAGTCGTACCTCTACACAGAAAGCGGCAATAATATTAACGGTGTATATGTTGATATTGATAATTACACCGTAAATGGTGAGTTTGCCGATACATCAAGAAGCGTATACGTCGCTGGCCCTTTCTTAAAGGGAACCAGTACGGTTGTGGAAGTCACTGCCTCGATGAGTCAGAGTCTCAAGCCATGGACATGGCGATTCAATAGAAGTGGTAAGGTGAACATCACCGTCGAAAATGTCTCTCTTGACCCCGAAGTGTGGTGCGACACTATTTCGGAGTAACACAGAGATGCCAGATCCTCGGATTTGGCATCTTTATAAAAAAACCCTCATTTGTCTTTTTTTATAAAAGAAAGGTAAGTATCGCGTGATTGTTTTTTTTGAGCATAACTAATATGAAAAATTATAGAAAGAAAATATTTACGTAATAATCCGGTTAAGCCCGGAGATTTTGCGTGGCTATTTTCTAGCACTTTAACAACCGCACAAGATACATAAGCAAGCGCTTCTATTGGAAAGTAACAAGCTTTTCAATTCGAGCGCTTGCGGATAAGTTGAAAAACAAAGGAATATCATCTACATGATGGAGTAGTCCTATATTCCCAAGGAGGGAAATGATGAAATTTTCAAAAATATGGGTACTGCTCGCAATTGTTGGAGCAATTCTCATTGGGTGGAATTTCGGTGATGTATTTAATGCAGCACCAATGCCACCCCCACCTCTAGTAAAACCGCCGTTTTTTGTCCCAGTGATGATGTTTTTCGCAGGGGCAGGAATGTGGTTGGCAGGTGGCACCGCCTTTATAAAAGGCAAGAATCTGGTCGCACTCCTGCTAATTGCAGCAGGGGCATATTTCATTCTTGTTGCCTGGGGAATGTTGAATTTCTAAGTATTTCCCGGGTAAATTGGTCATTTCTGCACTAACACAGACGTGAGGAAATGGTCAAAAGGAGGGGAGAGATGAGATTTTTGTTGGTCACTTTTCTTCTTTTGGCAGTGGGTTGTAAGGTCTATCAGCAAGATGTCGTGATAGACGAAAACAATTACATTGCCAAACTTAGCGAAGGTGGTGTTGTGACGTTTCAGATTGAAAAGCCAAGTCCGATCGGCTTTAGTCACACACGCTTGGTCGTTGTCCAGAAATTTCGGTATCTGGGAGTAGTGGACGGAGTAACCCAGATCACCGTTGAGGATCTGAATGGCACCATCACATGGCTTCATCAGTCATGCGAGGGGAGTTGCTCGTTTGGAAAGGAATTCTTTGGTCGACAGGTTATATTTACTGTTGATCAAGAAAATCACGTATTGACTGTCAGGTATCCAGAAACCTGGCAACCAGTACATTTGTAGGAGTGAAAAATGGAAAAGGTTGGAGCAAGTATAGGAGGTTTTATTGTCGCAGCAATTGTTCTAGGGATTGAGAATTTCTTGCATATCCCTGGACTGATCGTGGCCATAATACTTGCAGTTCTGAGTATTTTCATGATCTTCACGGGTACTACAGAATCCAAGTTTTCAGGCGTAATCATGTTCGTAATGGTTGTTGGTGGATCTGTTTGGATCCAATTCAAGTAGTCAGGGAAAAGAAGTACCGGTTGTTCGAAAGGAGTACCATGGTGTACGTGATCGGTGGTGTAGTTAGTATCCTCCTCGGAAGTTACCTCATTTGGAAGCGGCAATTCCCAATTACCGGATTCGCACTCGCGATATTCGGAGTGATCGGAATACTTGCGGGGATTGCAAGCTTCTTGGTTCAGTAGAAAATTTGGGTATGGTCACAAGTCTTTTCTGATTGTGACCATGCCTGAAGGAGGCAAATCCGATGAGATCGGGTAGCCCATTGGGCGATAAGTTTTTATGTTCGTATCTTGTGCGGTTTTTGTTTTACATTTGACTTTATCAAAATTACGTATTACATAGTACTTGTTATAGTTATTCGTATTTGCACGATTAACTAATAACAAAATAACCACGAAACTTTCACTTCGTATCTTTACCCGATGCGAAGTCGAAGAGCTCTTTAACAACCGCGCGTAAGCTAGAATATCTCCGGGACGCCGTGTTGAACGAGGGTGAATCTTCTATTTTTCTTCTTCCAACACGGTGATCTATATCTTAAGGAGGTATTTCTCATGGTCGGGAAAATAGGTATAGTATTGGCTGGGGCATTACTAGTTGTAGGGACGTTATTGGGGCTCTACCAACTCGCAAATCAAATACCAGTCGCTAGGCCACTCGAAAAGTGGGAACAAGTAAAAGTCGGTCACACGATCACTTTTGCAAGTTCGGATGGAGGTCTTAAAACAGTCGGTTACTTTGGCGTAGAAAAAGTAATCAATGGTTGGAGACCAAAGTTCCTTCTTGGGCAAAACGGTAACGCGGAAGTTTTAACTCCACCGTTATATCCATTGGAACCAAGCGGGTGCTTACCATTAAGCGCATTTGAAAAATGCACAAAATGGAAATTCTCTTTTGACTCATTTGAGGGGTACATTGAGTCGAATACAAATACGATGATAATCCGGGCAGGTCCAAAAGATTGGATTGTCATCACACGACAATAAAGCCTAGATCACTGTGTTGTGGTGACGGAGTGCCGGAAACTATCCCGGCACTCTTTTACGAAAACACTTCGTTAGTACCGATGATATCGGATTCTCCTTACAGGAGTTTTGCTTCGCGCGGTTGTTTTTTTATCTTCTCCCACGATTCATTTTTGTAATCATGTGTGGAAGTTATAATATAGAATCTATGCTCATTAGTTGAGAAAGTACACGTTCCTGAAGTTGGCTAATCTTTTTCTGATATCCCCGGTCATAACGTTTTTGGATAGAACCACAAAAGGTTTTCAGGTAGAGTAACCCGCTTTGCTTCTTGAAGTGCTGGAGTATTGTGAACTCGTTCGTTTCCATAAAAGAAACAAGAGTATATCCTGGGAAGAATCAGAAGTAAAGATTATAGGTCGTAAACGCCGGGTGATTTCGTAGAAGTAGAAAAGATTTGGGTAACAGGAATAGGAGTCCATTTACTATATGTGTTGGGTAAAATTCTCGTTGAAATTAATTGCTGAGAGAATCCTATTTTTTTAAGTAAGCCCGGAATATCGGCGTTATCCAGTGGTGGGTTAGATCGATAGAATGGATTTGAAGTAGGATTCAGTTCGTTTTGTATTACGATTGTTCCATTCGCTTTGAGAACTCTTGTTGCTTCTTTGAGAACTTCCAGTCTGTCCTCTGCATTAAGAGGGACGAGAAGGTCTTTTATTAATACAACGTCAAAATATTCTGGTGCGATCGCCAAACGAGTTCCATCTGTTGCTATTTGTCTTTCTGCTGATCTGAGCAGGTTTTTTTTAAAACGCGGGGAATTTGGGAAAAAAGTAGAGATCTTTTCATATAAATATCGAGTTTCTGGAATATGGTCCATGGTTTCGGGAATAGTATGTCTTGCTAGATGGAGAAGGGAAGGATTGATATCTGACTGGTAGATGTTTGTGTACCCAGAATCTTCTAAATCTCTCACTTCCATTCCTATTCCGGATCCGATTGTAAGAATCTTTTTATCAGTGGAAACCTTATCTACAAACCATGGCATTACAGTGTTGGTAAACACATCATCTCGCTGAAATTGATATAATCTAGTTTCAATTGAACGTGGAGTGGGTGCATTCTCTAATTTCACCCAATAATTATACTATAGGACTAAAATATAGACAAGATGGACACTTTGGTGAGAATAGGGTGAACACTATATAGCATGCTTCATGAAGAGAAACTGTCCTGTTTTAAATGTCTTGGGATGAAAGAGGGCGTAGGACCCTTTTAGCTTTTTCCCATGCAGGGTGAATTTATATTCCGTTTCTGATCGTAAATCGAGGGTGTAGGTGCCTTCATCCCAGATGATTACTTCACCTGCGCCGTAGCTTCCCTCAGGGAGAGTTCCTTGGAAACTGATGTAATTGATATCATGATCTGGAGTTGCCATCGCAAGATGTTTCTTCAGTGGAATATCAGGGATGCCTTTGGGTATCGCCCAGGACTTCAGGACTATTTTCCCTCCATCGATATTTTCTGTTGCCTCAAGGCGGAAGTCCCAGTGCAGTCGGGTCGCATGATGTTCATGAACGACAAAACGGAGTTCTTTTTGCGATGTATTGTCTTTACTCATTTCACGTACTAGTATTGTAGCACTTTCTTGTAAAATCAAAACTTAGATATTTCCATTATGCGGATTATTATTACACACATAGATATGCCTGCCTGCCGGCAGGCAGGGATGCTCCTTTACCTATGAAACTCATAGCACATATCGATATGGATTCTTTTTTCGCTTCTATTGAAGAGCGTGAGAACCCTCAGTTTAGTGGACTAGGTATTGTTGTGGGTGCAGATCCGAAAAACGGACTGGGACGAGGTGTTGTTTCTACTGCCAATTATCAGGCAAGAAAATATGGAATTCACTCTGCACTTCCGATATCTACGGCATGGAAATATGCAGAAGTTGCCAGAAAGAAGGGAGAGCCGAAAACGGTGTTTCTTCCAGTAAATGGATCGTATTACGGTGAAGTATCAGATCGTATATTTGATATCATTCGCAAATACGTTCCACGTATTGAAAAAACTAGCGTCGACGAAGCGTATTTAGATCTATCTTTCAATGTTGATTATATAAAAGCCCACCAGCTTATACGAGAAATAGTAGAATCGATACGAAAACAGGAGCGCCTCACAGCCAAGGTTGCGATTGCACCGAATAAGCTAGTGGCAAAGATAGCTACTTCTAAGTCCAAACCAGATACTGTGAGTATCATATATCCTCAAGATGTGCAAAACTTCCTCGATCCACTTGGTGTTCGCGATATTCCAGGTGTTGGACCGAAAACTGAAGAGGTGCTTCATGGACGAAGAATGTATACTGTCGGACAACTGCGAACTGTGTCAGAGAGTCAGCTAGTGGTCTGGTTTGGAAAATGGGGAAGTGAGATGTATAGAAAGTCCCGCGGGATAGATGACTCCGAGGTTACCACAGAACATACGCTGAAATCTATCAGCGAGCAGGAAACATTTGAGATTGATACGAGAAGTTCTGGAGAAATTCTTGACAGATTTGACCATCTTGCGAAAAGAGTCATTGAGCGCATGGTGCATGATCAGATATCCGGATATAAAACAGTAACTATGACAGTACGATTCTCAGATTTTACGACGAAAACAAAAGCCCACACGTTACTCTCTTTTGCGAAGGACTATACTACGCTCAGGAATGAAGGAATGAAACTCCTTTTTCCGTTTCTTGATAGTCGGAGTAATCCACAGAAGAAAGCCATCAGACTTATAGGTATTGGAATTGAAGGATTCCAGTCAGATGAGCTTCCACAACAGGTGAAACAATCAGTAGTACAAGAAAGCTTATTCTAATCCCATTTTCCCCTTGATTCTTCTCTCTAGATACCCAATACTAGAGAGACAAGACTTATTATGGCCAAATTTGTTCCCGACGTTCGTACGCAGAGGTGGGTCATTCTTTCCCCGGTTCGTACTGCACGTCCGGATGAAAGTCATCCCAAACCCGTAACACCGCACATATGTCCGTTTTGTGAAGGAAGTGAGCATCTTACACCCCCAGAAATGTATAGGATAGGGGATGGTGAGAAGGATCAGAAAGGATGGAGGGTTCGGGTTATTCCGAACAAGTTTCCCATCACCGATACGCACGAAGTCATCGTTCATTCTCCACACCATACGCATAGTATTAATGAGTTCCGACACGAGCATGTGGTTGATCTGCTGAAAGTGTATAGGAATAGATATCTCGCAAATACGAAAAATGGCCATGTGATGATCTTCACAAATTATGGATTTGAAGCTGGCGCTTCGCTGACGCATCCTCATTCACAACTTGTTGTGATACCACAGCAAATAAACCTTGATACACTCGTGAAAGAGCCGATTGCCAACATCGTGGAGGATAACCATTCCTTCATTGTCTACTGCCCTGATTTTTCTCAGTGGCCGTATGAAATCTGGATAGCGCCCAAGTGTGATGAGCCCGTAGGGCGGCTTTCACAGATGGTATTTGGAAATATATCTGATGAGGAAATAGAAGATCTAGCAATTGTTCTGAAGCGTTCTATTAAGAGACTCCACCATATTGCGGGAACGAGTGAGGGGGAGCATATGCTTGGGGGCCGTCCATATTCCTATAATTATTATATTCACCATGACAAAGACTGGTTTATACGAATTATTCCTCGATTTGTTCATCGGGCTGGATTTGAGTTGGGGACTGGACTGAATGTAAATATCATTGATCCGACGGATGCAGCAAAAAACTTACAAAAAATCCACGTCTAATTTGAAAAAAGTACTCTTTAGCATCATTCTTCTCCTCATTATCTTCATGGTAGGATTCTCTTTGCCAATATTTTTTCCTAAAAGCCAAATGACACAAAAGCCCTCTGGAGGATATACGATGTCTCGACCTACTCCACAACCCATATTCGTCATTTCAGCGTCAAAACCATCCATTAAAAAGGGAGAACTCATCACAGTGACTGGCTCGCTACCAAGAGTAACTGATGCAGTAGTTGCTGCTGAAATATATTTCGGTTATGACCCAAATGTACTACAAGTTATGAAGATAGAAGAAGGTGATGCGTTTCCTGTCTATCCGATTAAGGTGACAGGCAAAGACTATGTGAAAGTTTCTGGAATGTCCAAAGTCCAGGATCAGAAAGTATATCTTCCCCAAAACCAAACATTTGCGACTCTTACATTTAAAGCATTGAAGGCAGGTGTGGAAACGAAGATATATATTGATGACGCGTTGTCATCGGTTATCGAAGATGGTAAAAACGTTCTAACAAAAGGTTCCTCTGTTTCCGTGAAGATAGAATGAAGACAAAATTAATCGCTCTTATTCGCAGCCATAGTAAATTTTTCGGCTTTCTGATAAGCAGTATGATACTTGTAAGCGGTATCATATCAGGAAGCGCTCTTACTTCTCAAAAAGTAGTGACAGTGTCTCAGGCGCAGGATCCCTCACCCTCCTGTCCACCTGTCGGATCATCTTGTTTTGCTCAGGCTGGACAGTGGTGCACCAAGTGTACTGGCCAGAGACAAACCTGTGGAGAAACAGCAGGAGTACAGACTGTACAGCGGTGTGAAGAGAACGAGAAGCATCTTATCGTCTGGGTTGCAAAAGACCCTGAATGTCACCTCATGTGTGCAACAAGTGGGCCCGATGCTACACCCACACCCGATCCTATTGGAATTCTTCCATCAGCAGTTCCCACAGATAGTGGGCAACAACTGGTTGTACCTACTCCCACGACAGATCCAGCTAATAATATTAATCGTAACTCAATTTTTATGTGTCAACCAGAAACAGCGTGTCTTCAATTTGGCGCAATCGACCCTCCTTTTTGTGCTGGAAACTTTAGGTTATGTACTCAGCCGCAATTATGCCAAGTTATCTCTGATAAATTTTCCTGTGATTATCAAACGAGTGGTGTCTGTCAGTGGTTTGATGGATGCAACAAATGTGGAGGAAGGTTGATGGGGGAGTTGCAAACATGCGGGGCTTGTTCTGCGGTACCACCCGGAAAAGTATGTGACGGGAGTGGTGCATGTAAAACAAGTTCGTGTAATACATGTATTAGTAAAACAGAATCCGACTTCCGTGCATGCCCCTTTTGTAGTGGTTCAAACGCTGATTGTTCGATCAGTATCGGATGCAAGCCGACTGTCTGCAATAAATGCGTGGCATCTACCGTTCCAAATGAAATGGCATGCCCGGATGAGTCTAAGAAGCAGAATAATTTAGTGCCTAATTCATATACGAATACAGATTTTTCTACTATTATCGAAAGCTACACAAAAGGACTTCTGTCGGCGCTTGATGTGGGTAAATATCTCTCAGTGGCAATACGAACCCCAGGAATACAATCCACGTACTGGATTCCGTTACAGCAATAAATCAGCTAGCGATTGCCATTGCGAAGTAAGTATGGTATAAATAGTGGATCCAAAGACAGTAGGCTAGATGGATTAAGACCTACCGAGGAACAAACCTAGTTAAGTCGGAAAACTTCGTTCGTTCAGTACTTAGTAATCTACTATGTATACCTCGGTTCGTCCGAGGTTTTTTTATGCAAGAGTTGACGAACTATGTGAATCTTACTCTTGCATAGGGTGAAAATTCTTCATCAGAAGAATTTTTATCCATTTATTATAGAAATAGAAAGGAATAATATATGCCAAATCAACAAAAAGTAGATTCAGTTCGTCTTCTTACAGACAAGTTCGCCAAGGCGAAAGTTATGTTTTTTACTGATTATCGTGGACTTACGCATCAGCAGTTGGAAACGCTTCGCAAGAGTCTGAAGAAAGCAGAAGCAGAGCTTGTTATTGCGAAAAATACGCTTTTAAGAATTGCGATGACAGGATGGAATAAAGAGATCGGAACACAGCTTGAGGGTGAACTAAAGAATCCCACAGCCACTCTGTTTGGATATGGTGACGAGCTTGCACCGATAAAGGCCCTTGCAGATTTCATGAAGACAGGTCAGCTTCCGAAAGTGAAGATGGGGTACTTTGCTGGAAAATCAGCAACCGAAGCAGATTTCAAGAAGCTCGCTACACTTCCCACGAAAGAGATTCTTCTTGCAACCATGGTTTCTCGGATGAAGAGCCCACTGTACGGACTCCACCACGCAATGAGATGGAATTTAGTTCAACTAGTTACTGCGCTTGATAACGTAGCGAAGAAGAAGCCAGTATCAGCAGCACCAGTAGCGGTTGCAGCAGCAGCTCCAGCAGCAAACTAAATAGAGCAGATTGATTTATTAATATTGATTGATTTCCGGGGTGTAACAAACATTACGGATTTATTTAAAGGAGGTGAAGTTTCATGGCAAAATTATCAAAAGATGAACTTTTAAAAGCAGTTGAGGAGATGACAGTTCTTGAGCTTGCAGATTTTGTGAAAGCACTTGAAGAGAAATTTGGAGTATCAGCAGCACCGGTAGCGGTTGCAGCAGCAGCTCCAGCAGCAGGTGCAGCAGCAGGAGAAGCAGCATCAGAACAGACATCATTCAACGTCGTACTTGCAGCAGCAGGTGGAAATAAAATCGCAGTAATTAAAGCAGTACGCGAGCTTGTTCCTACCCTTGGACTTCAGGAAGCAAAAGCACTCGTTGAATCAGCACCTAAAGAAGTTCTTAATGGTGTAAACAAGAAATCAGCAGAAGATGCAAAAGCAAAACTGACAGGCGCAGGTGCCACAGTCGAGCTTAAGTAATATTTTTTAATCGAAATATAAAAATAAGCTGTTTGGATTTTCCAAACAGCTTATTTTGTTGAAAATGCGACAAGTCGGGTATTGACCTCTCCAATTCGGTATGATACATTGAGTTTCGTATTTGAGTGAGAAATATCTACTTCCGCTCAAGTCACGTTAGAAATCCTGCCGAATATTTAATGGGAGGTGTTTGGTCATTAGTCGTAAGATATTATATCGCAAACGAATTAATAGCTCACGACTGAAGACGAACAACAAAAACATATGGCACTCGGCGATGAATGGCCAGATTTACTCACAGTAAGGGAAGTTGCAAAGATCCTTCGCGTTTCACCTCTTACAATTAAGCGGTGGGGCAAGAGAGGAAAGCTTCCAGCAATCCGTATCAACTCAAGAGGCGATAGGCGCTACAAGAAAGAGGCGGTACTGTGGCTACTCGGCTTACAACAAAAGGGTGAAGTGGTGTAATCTGTCTTTGATAGAATACCTCTTCGATATACAGAAATACCTTCATTCCCCCCTTACTTGTATTGTTTCCACTTTTAACCTATAATAATTAGTCCTTTTGCAATACTTGAAAGAGTTTTGCAAAACTCTTCACATCACTCATCTTCGATTCTTTATTGCGTTTCGTTGATATGAGTATGTGTTGGCACATTTACATTCCCTGAATTTTCTCGTACCTGGTATTTTGCTGAGAATCTATTCTCATCAAACTGCCGGGTATGAGTTCTTCCGTGTGGAAGAATACACCCGAGATTCCATAAGAGAGGTTTCATTGTGTTATTCAAATTAGGCTTCACCATAGCGCTCGCGTTACTTTTGGTTGGACTTGTTCGACCTAGTGCGAGCGCGCAGGCTCCAGTTGGTAATCCCTGTCACCAGACAGAGGAATATCAAAGATGGAAAAAATTGAACGAACTTCGCGGTCGTTCAAGTAGAACCGGAAAAGTCCTTCTGAGTGGGTCACGTACCCCATATCTGGAATTCTTTCCAGATGAAAAAAAAATGAATGCCTTACTGAAGTATGTAATTCAGTGGGGAGGACCGGTTTGGGTTGATAGTAAGGCACTCTATGAGGATATTCGGGTATCTAATTTTCGTTTGCATGACACTTCTCGGGCTGAAGATGGCTCATGGGTATATCACTGGGAAAGTGGTCCCGACCCATGTCTTCCACCCCAACAACAAACGGAGGGTGAGAAGGAAGAGGCAGCCAACGAAAATGTCATCGGCGATAGTGCTGAGGAATTTGCGATCTTTGTTGGAAGCGTGAGAACAATTCTCCAGCCCATTTTAGATTTGGGATGGATGATTCTTGTTGTCCCACTGTTGCTCCTGGGAGGTAGATTACTTTTGTTACGAAGGTAACACAGTTTCAGGGAATGAGAGAGGGGTGCGTGGCACATGTGTCCGGCAATCCGGACGCCCCACCACCCCTCTTAATTTCTTTACGTATAATAATCGGCAAGATAGTCTTCCACGATCTTCCAATATCTTTTCTTTCCTTCATCTTTG
>CAZYQZ010000009.1:0-15455 GCA_964649915.1 uncultured Gammaproteobacteria bacterium
CAAGATACCCTGACACTTCTGAAACATTTTTCTGACTAGAACCAACCCTGGCATCATCTATTGTTACAGCGTCTTCATTTGTAATTGCAAATAAAATTACAAATAACAAAAGACCTAAAAGTGCCCAGCGTACTTTAGGAATCTTATGAACTAAATATCCAATAAATATAGAGATCGAAGGAATCATCATAAGTCCATAGCGGACATTGAACCAGGTATTTCCTGAAATTCCTTGTACAAATAAGACAGAAAAGCCAAGCAATAATGCCAAAATATTGAATATTAATGGCGCAAAAAGTGCTGAACTTGCCATTCGCATAGACAATGATAATTTTTTGTCGAAAATTAGAAAAAATGCTCCTAAAAAGCCAACAAAAGCAGCAAACGCCCCAGAATTATAGATTAATGCATAAGAATAAACTTTGATAGAAAGTAATAAGTCACCCTTTGTAGCTAAAACCCCTGCTTCATGGAGTTGCAGTTGTTGTGCATGAGCAGAAAATGGACCAAGTGCAAAATATAATGCATCCTTGAAGATAAGCTGATTCCATACTAACCAAAGTACAACACCAAATGAAGCTAGTGTAAGAAAAAGAATTAACAATCCTTCCGTTGTCTTATAACCCCGCTTTCTCAAAACAATCAATCCAATTATGATTGTCGAATACATCAATAAAAACCAAGCGTCGTATCGTACAAGAGTGGCCATCATGATCCAGAAGGATGATTTCACTAGAAATAAAATATCATTTTTTTCTGCCCATAATAACAATTCGTAGATTCCTCCCATCATTGTTGCCAATAAAAGGAGTTCAGTCATCGCAGTAGACTGCAAATATAGGATATTTAAATTTGCAGCAAAAATAATTACTCCCGTTAATCTCCCAAACCAGCCTACTTTAAGTTTTTCAAGAAACTTATAGATAAGTATTCCTGTCGCTACAAATGAGATCATTGATTGTATAGCTCCGGATAATCCGGAATGCCACATAAAATCATTCCAAATTGTTGGGACCATTAATAAGTGGTTAAGTGGCAGCCACACCGAACCAATCTGTGCAATTCCCGGTTTAAGACCTTCAACAACTCTTCGACCAATATCTAAATGTGATCTAGCGTCGTTATAGGAAAGCCCAAGTCCATTTCTGTAATAATGAATAAAATACGTAATAGAAATCACTGATAATGTAACAAAAAGAATTAAAATGATGTATTTTTCAAAGAACTCCTGGAGCTTATTTAGAGTGCTTTTTCCAATTTGAATATTTAAAGCTGATAAAGAAAAATTAATTTTCATTTCTTATGATTTCCTAAAAAATGGTAGTAAACAATAAGTCCACTAACCGGTAAAATAATTAGCGCAATCAAAAAAATATAATACTGTTGTGCAGAAAAATAGCGGTAAAGATAACTTTGATAAATAAATGATTTAGAACCAGTATACTTCAGAAAGTTAATGTTTCTATCATAAGAATACGGTTGTTTGATTCCAGATATTTTTTCTAATGCAGGTAGTTCTGCAGAAGGTGGATTCCTGCTTGAAGTTATTGCCCCAAGTGTATTCACGCCTATAGAATAACTAACAACAAGCAAGAAGAATATAAGAAAAATTATTTTTTTCTTCCAAGCTGTTAAACCAACTGAAATAAAAATGGCAGCGATAGCATAAGTTGGTATAAGATATCTTGATCCAAAAGCCCAACCACCCCAGGGATCACCCCACATAGCATATAAAAGTACATTCATTCCAATAACACTCACCAAAAGTGAAGTTCCCTCTCCATTTTTCTTATATAGGAAATATATTCCGGGGATAATAAATAAGATTACCGGAGTAAATATTAATATACCTCTATCTTGACTCGTGAACTGTACTTGAAATCCTCTTAATAAACTTCTTGAATCAAAAAAACCAACGGCAGATTTCTTCTGCTTATTAGGATCTACTTTTATATCTGTTTGTGTGGTTTCGGTCAGCTTAGGAGCAACGGGTAAGCCATCTTCGCCGATAGCTTTTACAGATGCAATTGTCCCGGATAATTGAAATGGATTGCCATATGAAGATTTATTAAACCAAAAGAAAAATACCAATGGGAATATTATCGTAATGACTGTTAATATAGCGGGAAAATAAATAGATACAGTAATAACCTCCTGTTTTTTAACCTCAAACATTCTACCTAGTGCATAAATTCCAATAGGAATCATAAAAAATACATTCGGGTAATCTATGGGTATAGACGCTGCGATCAGAAACCAAATAATTGCTAACGACCAATATCCCTTAAATCGAAGAAGAACATATATACTAAGAAGCACCAAAAAAGTGGATACGTGGTGTTGATATAAGTTGACTGCATACGCAAATGCCGGAGTCGCAAAGAGAAATAATAAACCACCAATAGTTGCAGGAATTGCGTCTGCTCCCAAACGTTTCGCAATTGATTGGATAAGAATCACGTTCAGAATAGCGAATAAAGCGATAACCGAATAAACTCCTACTTGTGAAATTCCAACAAGCTTGCCTATAAGGTATCCAGGTATAACAAGAAATGATATACCTGGAGCAAAGAGCGAAACATACTGTCCATTTTTATACCCTAAGTCTGGTACGATGAATCTTGCAATTGGTAAAGAAAAACTAAAAGAACGATCTTCTACTATAGAATATGTGAGAGCAAACCTTCCTCTCTCTGGTGAAAGTTCCAATGGACCGTCATCCCTCCACTGGGGATTACTGAGCGTATTGCTTGTCGGATTTCCCAATATTCCTCTAATACTTAATGTAAGCACGAGAACACAAAACGCGATTAGTGAAAATATTCGAAACATTTTTTTCATGATTTAAGAGTACTATCTAATATCTTAACCCATTTTCTCATTTCATTCACGCGAATTCTGCCCACACGATCTACTAGTTGTTGATGTAATTTATGTTTATTCCTATAGAGACTTTGAATTAATTTACCAACAGTAAATCTAGTCACTTTTTCACATTTGATACAGTATTCACTCATTCCGAGTTGCTTTGCTATTCCCTCGGTTTTGTGTTCATAACTTATCGATACAAACGGAACTCCAACAATACTTGCTAAAATGTTTGCATGCATTCTCATTCCAATTAGCAAATCTAACGATTGGTACGCCTCAAAAGCTTCTTCGACATTCTCTGGTATACGTATTGGTGAAACTGACAAATTAGAATTTATGCAGTATTTATATAATCTTTTTGCAATGTCTAAATCAAAATCTCCATATTGAGGTGAATTTACCTGAGCTATAGGTTGTATGATGATCTTCATACTTTTGGAAAACGTGCGTAGCGCACTGAAGACCTCATTCTCAAATTCCAATTGTCGAGATTTTTGAAACCAATTTCTAAGAGATATTCCTATGACAATCGGGCTTTTAGATTTCTTCTTACCTTTTGGAGATTGTAGAAGAAACGCTAGATCTGCCATTGGCTTGATGTTTTTCATACCCATTTCCTTCATCTTTTGAAATGAAATATTTTCTCTAACAGCTACTAGATGTGCCTTTTTTAAGATTATTACAGATAATTTTTCCTGCCAGCTATATGCAAAAGGACCAAGGCTGATAGAACCTACAATAAACTTTTTTTTAAGAAGAATTGCAATCAAAAACGGATAAAACTGCATTAGTAAATTAAGTGTTTGCTTTATGCCTTTTTTTGATCTCAAGTAACCACCGCCAGCTAGGAATATTAAATCCGCTTTTTTGTAATCTGAAAATAATTTATTTAAAATTCTATTTGAAGTAAATAATTTTTCAATATAAGAAAATTTAATTCCAATAAGCAGAATTAATAGATTCATCATTCTCCAAATTCTTACTAATATATTTTTATTTTGAAATACTGCCCAATTGTAAAATGTATTACTAAAGCGAATGTGGTACTTATTCATGTCAACATATAATTCTGACTCAGACGAATGAATTGTAATCTTATTTTCTTTAATAATTCGAGAAAAGAGTACTAATATTCCATCGAGAATTGCATTATCACCAAGATTTCTTGGACTTGTAGCGTTTGCAATTAAAATCTGTCTATGAGTATGTTTAATCATGCTTTGTTAATTTCAATAATTTAATCTTCAACCAATTTGTTGAAATAATTAGTCTAAATATATTTGGTTTATTGTAATCTTGAAAAGTTGTAATACTTGAATAACTTTTTCCTCCATAATGAAAAATGTATTTAGAGTAATTTAAAATTATCTTAATATTTATTCGTTTTATCAAAGCTATTCTAGTTATTTCAGAAATACACCAATTCATCCTATAAGTCTGCTTTAAACCTCCTAATTCCAGATATAGTTTTTTATCTATTAGATAGCACCATCCATCTGGTCTTAAAGGAAGAGAAGCGTATCCATAAGAAATTATCCCTCCTCTTGTTACCAGTGATGTTAAAACTTTAAGCCAATTTTTACTTTTTATTTCAGTATCACTGTTTAGTAATAGTAAATATTCAGATAGTTTTGAGCTGGCTTTTACCCCAATATTGTTTCCCTTACAAAAAAACACATTTTGCTTAAGATTTATCAACTTGTGTATCTTTCCTTTATTAAATTGGCTATTAAGAAAATTACAAGTTTCCAAGTTACTATTATTATTAACTATTACTATTTCAAAATTGTTGTATTCTGCTTTTTGAATCGATGATAAACATCTTTTTATATAGTTCAGACCGTCATGCACTACAATTATTATTGATACTTTTGGCTGTACATTATTTAGTAACGATGATTCATTTATTTGATGAAATTTTCTTACAGTTAATTCAAATTTGCTTAAAAAACTTAGTAGACTACTTTTCATTTGAAGATTATGCAGAATATCGTAATTTCTTTGACGTTATTGCCATGTCCCATTTGGCGGTCATATATTTTTCATGAAGCAAAGCTTTTGCCCTACATATTGCATTTATAAAGAAAATTGTGAAACACTCAAGCGGATATTTCAGATATGCTTTCGCAAGAAGAGGTATGTAAATTCTCGCAGGTATGAAATACTCTCTTTGTATAAGTTGTTTAGAGAAATACCTTTGCATACGAAGTGGCGCTGCAACAAATCGCGAGTTTTGTCTGATTTGATCCTTCACTGTTTGAGGGGAACGGAAAAAGACTATCGCATCCTGGATGAATTTATACTTATGTCCTTGTGATTTACAAATTAAATATACAAACGCGTCGTTTGCAATCATATCAATGGGAATCGTAACCTTGGTGATAAACTGCTTTCGAAATGCGAGTAATCTTCCATCTGCTGAAAAGGCATTATTCCCATCTCCAACCAGTTTCCTAAGTTGTAAATACATTGAAACTGTAGTATTTACCGATTTTTCAATAAAGGTTTTTGCTGACAAAGGAGTGGGGTTACCACCGCACATCATAACTTTCTTATCATGCTCCATAGCCCTGATCATATTTTCAACTACTCGGGAATGAGAGAATACCACATCTGCATCTGACTGAATAAGATAATCTGTTTCAATTATTTTGTATCTTCTAGTAAGTTGCGCAGATTTACCTATTCTGGATTTTTGTATATCAAGTTCTATTTTATTACTCTTAAATGTTTGAACTATATTGACTGTGTTGTCTTTTGATCCATCAGACACAATAATAATTTTTTTAAGTTGGTAGGATATTTCCTTTTGCATCAAAACAGATTTAAGAAAATGTTTTATATTTTTTTCCTCATTATACGCAACAACGAGCAGTGATACTGAAGGAAGGATTTTATACATATATTTTTTGTTTTGAACTTGTTGATATTTCGTATTTGGAATGATCCTCAAATTTTTTTATTTTCCTCAGTTTCATTGCTATCATAACCAGAAGATATAAAGGTATCGATAATGGTCTTTTACCGATATATCTAACTATCATCTTTATTAATAAATGTTTAGGAATAAAATATTCTTTATTTAATACTTCAGTTGAGAAATATTTTTTTAAAGCTTTGATACCGGATACGAATCGTTTATGTTGTTTCCAATGATCATTAAAATTGCTCGTTGGGTGAAAGAGAATTACAGTATTGTCTAAATATTTAAATTTAAAATTATTTGAAATTGAGTATAAATATGAATAAGCATCTTCAGGAACATCATTTGGCCATACGATTTTCTTATATAATTTTCTTGAAAATGATCGCTCACACCCATTACAAAGATATATATTATTAGGATTTGGTAATCTCTGATACATTTTCCTTTTCATCTCGTTACTATTAGTGATCATCCGACCATAAAATGAAGAGCCTCTAATACTATGAAGTTTACAGCTTACTAAATCTGCTTTGTTTTCTTTTATAGGTTTTGTGATCTGGATAAGAAAGTCATCATCCTTGGGTAGTACATCCGCATCCAGCAATACTAAGATATCGCTATTAGAATTGCGTAAAATTATATTTTGCGAAGCGTTTAGCCCAATTCTTCTTTTATTAATAACCAGTTTAATCCTTCTATCATTTATACTCTTTACCATTTTTATCGTCCCATCTGTTGAACCATCAGATACAACTATTACTTCAGATAATGTAATCCCCGATAACTTTTGGGTTAGTAATTTTACAATCAGATTACCTATATTCGCCTCCTCGTTATAGGCGGGAATACCTATTGTTACAGATTTATTTGATTTATTTCGTGTTGACTTAGTCATATTCGTTAATTCTTAATGCATCAGTATAAAAATTTATTATCCTAGTAGAGCAATTAATACTGGATCTACTATGTAAAGAAAAGGTTAATTTAATTTATCTCTATACCAATTAATGGTTTGTTTTAGTCCATTGTTCAGAGATGTGTTTGATGTAAAACTTAATTGTTTGGTTGCTTCATTTATATTTGCATAAGATACCTTATCCATTTTTCTATTTTTCATTGTCCCAAATTTAATTTTCTGATGGTATTTTAAAATCTGAGCGATTTTCATTACTACAGATCGTATAGAATACATTTGACCAGTTCCAATATCAACACTGAGAAATTTTGTGGTTTTTAATTCTTTATTTATCGCTTTTATATATGCTTCAATTACATCATCGACATAAATCCAATCGATCAATCTCTTACCGTCTGTGTACACAGGACTATTACCCTTACATAGAGTCTGGATTGTATATGGAATTAATTTATTTTCATCACTCTGATTAGGTCCATAAACCATAAAAAGTTTTAAATAAATAATTGGTAAAAAGTATAGTTGACTAAACATTTTTGCATACCAAAATTGCGCCCCTTTTGCTGCACTATATGGAGATACAACATTTGAATTTATGTTTTCAGGTTCTTCCATTGACCCTGTTAGAATCACCTTTTTTACTTTTTGTTTTACAGCTTCAGTCAGAAGATTTACTGTTGAGACTAGCGTATCTTTAAATACTGGTGAAACCTGGTTAACAGACCTATCTCCTGTAACCCTTGAGGCAAGATGTACGATTACGTCGGGGTTGATATCTTTTAAGACTTTTGATACAAAAGCTTCATCTGTAAGATTGCCAATTCTCCATTTTAAATTTTTTCTGTTTTTTTTCCTTCTCCGAGAAATGCCAATGATTTTTACTCCATCCTTTGTTAACCTATCTATTAGATGAGATCCAATAAATCCCGATGCTCCAGTAATTAGAATTATTGCATTTTTTTTATTCATATGTTTTTTTTATTACATTACTTTTTTCTAATATTTCAGCAACTTTTTTCAGTAGACCAATATCAATTTGTGATTTTTGTGAAATCGTAGCGAGTGAATAATTACTATCTGAATAATTAAGTATCCAGAGTGTAGCCATTTGGATTAGCTTCTTATCTTCTGGCTGCTCTGCCATGGCATCATACAAATTCCTTTTTCCTAGCTGTGGCTCACCATGAGGGTAAAGGTTGGTATACACTACGTTATTTTCTAACTGTTGTATCGCTTGTAGTAATATATCCAGCGAATTGGCAAGAGAGCTTTTCCTGATAAATGTCAAGTTGTCCCCAGATGTGTGATATTCTTTATATGTTCCATGTGGAGAGCGCATCAGAGTTCCTGTAGGAATATTAATTCCTGGAGATGAATACTGCCGCTCGTCGTATCCGAAAGGTGAGAAATCAACTATTGAACTTCGTGGTACACGTGAGAACACTCGTTCAAATATATAATCTATCTCTGAATTTCCGGATCGTGTTTTCTTATAGGTAAGACTTCCTGGATCACCTAATCCAGTTAAGACGAGTGCGTATTTAACCTTTTTAATGATCGACTTGTGAGTTGATAACCAGGTAAGTGATCCGATAGTACCCGGAACGAATAGAAATCTATACGTATACCTGCGATTTTTTATTTTTGCAACCTCTTGTGCTAAATACGTAGACACTGCAATACCACTGAGATTATCGTTACAAAGTGAGGGATGACATATGTGTGTTGAAATGAGAATCTCTTCTTGGGTATTACCTTTTACGAGATACTCACCATACGTCAAACTTCCCTTTGAGAGAGTGGAGTCAATAACAACCTCATATGTTTCATCTTTAAGCTCCAAAAAGTCTGAATGCTTCATGCAAAACCCCCATTCCTTCTTATAATAGGATGTTCTATACGGAATCAGATCAGGCTCCTGTGGTAATGTATGAATATTTTTCTTCAGTTCGGTGAGGCTCAGCTTTTTTTTCACAGGAATGCTGTAGTTAACGACGTGAAGGTTGGATTTTCGGAAATCCACTACTCGCTTGCCATTGCTATCTTTTATATAGGCATCACGTATATTCCACTCCATTGGGACCTCCCAATCAAAAACTTTCGTTCCAGTATCTACTTCGTGTATAGAGATTGGAATATCTTTTTGGATTATTTTTAGGGTCTCACGAACTCCATCACCTGTAATACTCCTACAAATAGGAAAGATCGTCTTTATAAGACGATACATATTCTCTGAATTATTTTTCCCTGAGTATATTATCTGAGAGTTCATTTTCTTATCAATTGAATTTTTTTATCTTTTTCTGAAATTTTTGTGACCTTGTGGGGCCATCGTATTCCAACAGCCGGATCATCATAACGTATACCTGATGCCTGACTCGGCATAAAAGGAGCTGAGATCTGATAATAAACTTCAGTATTGTCTTCAAGAGTTTGGTACCCATGCGCAAACCCCTTTGGTATATATAACTGACGTCTGTTTTTTTGTGATAATTCAACACTGAAATATTTCAAATATGTTGATGATTGAGGACGAACATCTACTACAACATCGAGTATTCTCCCCATCGTACAACGAACAAGCTTTACCTCTTGGTATGGATGAAACTGAAAGTGCATACCACGAATCGTATGTTTATACTTATTGAATGAAATACTTGTTTGTTCGATCTTGCGAACTAGATTTAACTTCTTAAACTCTTCTTTACTCCATGTTCTAGCAAAGAATCCTCTAGAATCCTCAATCCTTTCAGGCTCAAGTATGAATAAATTTTTGAAATCTGTTTTGATTAGTTTCATAGAACTTTTATATGAGGGATTGCAGTTATAAATTTACCTCCCCATGACCTAATATACTCGTGTTGTTTCGTTACCTCAGTCTTCAAATTCCACGGAAGAATGAATACGTAATCTGGTTTTGTTTCCTTTATTCTCTCTGGTGAATAAATTGGAATGTGTGTTCCTGGAAGTAAAAGGTTTTGCTTGTGTGGACTGCGATCGACAGTATAGTCAATAAAATCAGTTCTAATTCCACAGTAGTTAAGAAGTGTGTTTCCCTTCGCTGGTGCGCCATAGGCAGCAATTACTTTCCCTTTTCTTTTTTCCTTTATGAGAAATTCAAGCAGACCTAATTTCACTTCTTGAATCTTTTCTTCAAAATTAAGATAGGTTTTCACTTTATCAAGACCATATTCTCTCTCTTTTCTCATCATGTCTTCTACTCGCACACTCATTTTTATTTGTTTATTTTCTTTTAGTTTTCCAAAAATTCTAATAGAGCCTCCGTGCGTAGGAATTTCTTCTACATCAAATAACGTTATCCCGTGATGGGCAAATATATTCAGGATAGTTAAAAAAGAAAAGTATGAGAAATGTTCATGATAGATAGTGTCAAATTGATTGTATTGGATTAGTTTCAAAAGATGAGGAAATTCCATGGTAATTATTCCTGTATCCTTTAAAATGATGGCCATACCAGCAATAAAGTCATTAAGATTTGGAACATGGGCAAGAACATTATTTCCTAACAGTAAATCAGCTTTTATGCCATCTTTTTTAAGTTTTTTTGCTAACTTCGTACCAAAGAACTCCACTACTGTTTTAATTCCTTTACTACGTGCAACTCGTGCCGTATTGGCGGTTGGCTCAATACCCAAGACTGGAATACCTTTCTCTTGAAAATATTGTAAAAGGTACCCATCGTTACTTGCGACCTCTATAACTTGGTGGGTCTTATTTAATTCAAATCTAGTAGTTACTGCCTCTACGTAGTCTTTCGCATGTCTTAACCAACTGTCAGAGTATGATGAAAAATAGGCATAATCTGATGAGAAAATGTTTTCCGCTTTCTCATGTTCAGGAAGCTGAACAAGTAAGCACTTCTTACATATGTATGTGCAGAGTGGATAAAAAGCCTCAGCTTTATTTTGATCCATCTTTTTCACATATGAGTTAGCAACCGGAGACATGCCTAAGTCTATAAATATAGTTGTCAGATCAGTATTACAAAATCGACACGTAAAAAACGTTTTACTTGTCATGTAACCTCCAATAGAAATCTTTATTAATTTTTCCTGTTTCTTTAAGATAATTAATCTGCTTGAGCCTGGTATAGTCCTTAGAATCAAATGTTTCCTTCGTGAGAGCAATTGATGAAAATATCTCATACAACTCTTCGACTCCTACTCGAATATCTTTACTACATGAAAATCCTGGAAGCTTCGTGTTAATCTTGTCGAAGTTTACTTTATAGTTTCTTTTATCTGCACCATTGGCATTTAGTGAAACTTTACAATCTGGAATAACTTCAGAGATGATCTTTGCAATTTCTTTTATCTGATAATTGGACTTACTATCCCCTACATTAAAAACCTCGTTGTGAATAATGTCTCTTGGTGCTGCCAGCATGCAAATAATCGCGCGTGCAACATCTTCTACATGTACAAAAGGTCTCCATGGTGATCCATCAGAATCCATCTTTATTTCATGTGTTGTAAAGGCTAATCCTGTAAGATTATTCACGGCAAGATCAAATCGAAGTCTGGGTGATGGTCCAAATACTGTCGCGTTTCGTAAAAATACAGGAGAGAAGTGCTCGTTGGCGATTTTGGTCAAGAATTTTTCATTTAATACTTTACACTTGGCATATTCTGTAAGCGGATTCACCGGTGATTTCTCATCGCGTACTTCTTCTGATGCACCATACACACTACATGAGGACATGTATACAAATCTCTTAACACCAGCCTCTTTTGCTTTTTCCGCTAATGAAGCGGTTCCTAAATGGTTAATGGTATATGTAATTTCTGGATTATTCTGACCTAATGGATCGTTGGATAACTCGGCTAAGTGACAAATAGCATCAAATCCTTCTAGGTCTTGTACTGTGGCAGCTCGTATGTCTTTTTTTATAAGATCATATTCTTGCTTATTATATGGATACAACCATCCACCCGAATAGAAACAGGTATCAAGCCCAGTCACGTTATGGCCAGAATGAATGAGTGCCTGTACAAGCGGCACTCCGATATAGCCTTCTGATCCTGTGACAAGTACTTTCATATGTTTATTTCCAAACCTTCCAAGGAGCATTACCACGCTGCCACAATCCTTCAAGAACATTTTTATCACGAAGTGAGTCCATAGGATGCCAAAATCCTTCATGCCTATATGCAGCTAACTCTTCATTTTCTGCTAGTTTTTTTAATGGATCTTGCTCCCAAACTGTTTTGTCATCCTTAATATAATCAAGAGCTTTCGGCTCTATGACAAAATAACCTCCATTAATCCAGGCACCATCTCCGTGTGGCTTTTCTCTAAAACTAGTAATTAAATTCTGCTTTTCATGCAAAGTGAAAGCACCAAAACGGCCCGGAGGTTGGACACCAGTAAGAGTGGCTAAAACGTTTTGCTTTTTATGAAAGTCTAATAGTTTCTTAAGATTAACGTCACTTACACCATCACCATATGTACAAAAGAATGTTTCTTTTCCAATGTATTTCTTTGCTTTTAAAAGCCTTCCCCCCGTCATAGTGTTTTCACCTGTTTCAACGAGTGTAACTTTCCACTTTTCACTTCCATTTTTATGAACATTCATAGTATGGTTGCCAAGATTAAAAGTCACGTCAGATTTATGTAACCAATAGTTTGCAAAATACTCTTTTATGAGATGAGATTTGTAACCCACTAGAATAATAAAGTCATTAAACCCTTGAGAAGAATAAATCTTCATGATGTGCCACAAAATGGGCTTTCCACCGATTTCAGCCATTGGTTTGGGTTTTATTGTTGTTTCTTCTGATAATCTGGTACCGTATCCACCTGCTAAAATTACAGTTTTCATAGACGTCATTATATCATATATTATAGGTTTTTACAAAGTTCGATTACTGCTTTTTGTTGATAAATCTATATCCCATAGTGGGTTCAAACTGGAAGTTTGTTTTCTTTTTTTTATGCGTGAGTAACCCATAAGTAGCAGGTATCCAAATGTATAAAAGGGATACTTTAAGAAAATTCTAATATATTCCAAAAATAGAACATTAAATGGAATCTTATACTCGTTTTTAAGCATTTCTTTGAAGTACTGTTGCAGTTCTATTTTCGAATATTGAAATCTACTACTTTGATTCAAATGTTCTTTAATATTTGAAGGAATTTGATAATAAACTTTGGCATGATGTGCATACTTGCATTTGCCACCATTTCGCTTATTCTCAAAGTAAAAATATCCATCACCATTAACAATAGTCAGCGGTATTCTAAATTTACTTAAGAATTTAACTCTAAATGCTAAACACCTACCATTTGCGAGTAAATAATTATCACCATTGTTCCACTTTTTTGTTATGTTTTTAGTGTACTCTACACCTGTAAATATGACTTTCTCTATAAGTGTTTTAGGTTGTATCGGTATAACGTTTGTTGCTATCATTGAAATATCAGAATTGTTGCGAAAAAGTTTTTCAATTTCACTTAGAGTATTTATTGAGAATGACACGTCATCTTGTGTTAATACAATGATATCTGTGTCAGTTCTATTAATGATTTGAAGATATTTCTTATTTTGGCTACCACGCTCTATATTTTCACTCCATACCACACCTAGGCTATTCAATCTCCTTTTCATAGATTGCGATAGTGGTATTGTGTCTGTAACCAATCTGATAATAACTTCTCTTCCACCAGTACAATCTCGAAGACTTTTAATCGTCTTAATAATTGATTCACCACTATAACAACTTGTAATTGCAACAGTAATCGTTAATTTGTCTTTCATATATGTATTTTGTATATTCTTTTACTCGAACTAACTCGTGTCCAGAATTCTTTACTCTCATCCTTGAATATATCCTTTAATAATCTCGTTAATATCTGAAAGAAAACACCAATAGATACATAAAATGGATCGCTTCGTAATGAAGTGAATAACCCAATTACTTTATATTTCAAGGGTACGTGATAGTATTTGCGTATCCAGTCACCGTGATACTTCACAACCTGTTCCTTCGCTGTGATAAATCTTGTGGTTTGCATAAAAAAATCCTTTATATCTGAAGGAGCTCGATATATAGAAATTGCTTTTTGAGCAAACCTAAATCTCATATTCATTTTTTTCACATAAAAATATAGAAAATCGTCTTCAGCACAAATATCACTTGGTATATAAACATTTTTATATATTGTTTTTGATACTGCTGATGCTTGTGCATGATGATTATGTACAGAGTCTCCATGATTGATCAGAACGCGAGTTTTATTCCATATATTGATACCACCCACTACTATATGCTCAAAGAATTCACTTGGCTTTGCGGGTATACAATATGCTCCTACTAAGCCTACATTTTTATAATAAAACTGTTTTACCAACTCTTCTAGCATAGTATTATTTCCCAGAATTATATCCGCATCCAACGAAATAAAAATATCACTAGTACTGATTTTATAAAGCATATTTAACTGCTTCATTTTTCCTTGTCTTACTTTATTCTCGATTAAGTGTATATATGAATATTTATTTATAAACTTTTTTACAATACTAACCGTATCATCATCACATCCATCACAAACCACGTAAATTTGATTAAAAATAAAGGAGCTTTTTTTCTGAGAAATTATAGAATTAAGTAAATTCCCTATATTATTTTCCTCATTAAAAGCTGGAACACCTATTGTTACAGATAGTTTTTTATATTTTTTCATATTATTTCGTTAATATTAATTTGTGTGAAAACCTGTACTTTGATTGCGATTTCACTTTATTTTCAAATATACGCAGCAACTTTTGAGCACTTTTATCCCATGTAAACATGTGTGACCATTCATAAGCGTTTGTTGAGAGTTTCTTTCTCTTAACATTCGATGAGAAAAGCTCATCTATTGCAGCTGCCATAGCATGTGCTTGCTTGGGTGGAACAAGAATTCCTGTTTCCTCGTTCTTAATGGAATCTCTGAGGCCAACTACATTTGAAGCTACTACCGGTGTACCTGACGCATTTGCTTCAATCACCGTTATACCCCAACCCTCTATTGTCGATGGTTGAACTACAACCCAGCTTTTGGATAATAGATTTGCTTTTTCAGTTTCGCTCACTTTGCCGGTAAATCTTACGTGTTCGGTTATTCCAAGATCTTTCACTTGCTCTTTTAAAATCCCTACATTTTCTCCCATGCCGGCAATTGTAAATTTGGCATTTTCGGTATTTTTTATAATCATGCTAAATGCCTCTATAGCAGTTTCGAGGTTTTTATACGGTCTAATTCTTCCCAAATATAACAGTGAAGGATATTCTGTCTTCTCATTTTTGCTAAATAAATTATCATTTACTCCTGGGTGTATTAATTCAATATCAAGTTTATTACCCATTCCAAGTTTAATGATTTCATTTCTAGATGATTCAGAGATTGTTATGACAGATTGCTTTCCATAAACAAATGGCATCAACTTGGATTCAATAAATAAAGCTATTTGAGAGAAAGGAAACCTCAAGTGGTTGCGAA
Organism: uncultured Gammaproteobacteria bacterium; assembly: GCA_964649915.1. Taxonomy (GTDB): domain Bacteria; phylum Patescibacteriota; class Microgenomatia; order 2-02-FULL-39-11; family 2-02-FULL-39-11; genus CAZYQZ01. The sequence continues at coordinate 15,216 of CAZYQZ010000009.1, forward strand.
ACACTTCCTGATGAACATGGTGTATGAGAAGAAACTTGGGAACCCCGACAAATAATGGTGTAAAAAATGGCACACCATTTTCACAATCTAATACAACGTCAAATTTTCCTCTAAATCTAAAAATATAATATAAAACAGCCCAGAAATAGACTGTATAAAATCCTCCCCGTCGCACTATTTGTACACCATCGACTTTCTCATTCACTGGATTTTTCCGATCATTTCCACAAAATACGGTCA
>CAZYQZ010000010.1:0-7786 GCA_964649915.1 uncultured Gammaproteobacteria bacterium
TTTAAAAAATTTACCCCGTGCAGGCATTATTCATCGACTTGATAAAGATACCTCAGGAGTACTTCTTATTACAAAGACACCGGAAAGTTTTCTTGCGATACAATCTCAATTTAAAGTACGAACTGTTGTGAAAAAATATATAGCCCTTGTTCACGGAAAAACACAGTCTCAAGGAGATATACATGCTTCAGTGGGACGATTGCCGTGGAATAGACAACGGTTCGGAGTGCTTGCCGGAGGGAGAGATGCGCAGACCTCTTATCAAACACAAGCATACTACCGTTATGACAAAGAGTATTATTCGCTCTTGGAAGTGACACCTCATACCGGACGAACACACCAAATACGTATTCATCTCAAGTATGCAAATCATCCAATTGTTTGTGATGCGTTTTATGCGGGAAGGAAAACCTATCGAGATGATCAGTTGCTTTTCCCACGATTATTTCTTCACGCCTATTACATAAAAATAAACCATCCAAAAAGCGGTGAAATTCTTGAGTTGAAAAGTGAATTAGCAAAGGAGTTAGTTGACAGTCTCTCAAAACTTGAGAAAATAAATGCATAGCTTGCTTTTGACTATATGCCACTACTTGCCCAACTTGTTATTATTCTCACAACAGCACTGATCGGCGGATTAGTTGCATACAAACTTAAATTTCCACTTATTTTGGGCTATATCATTACCGGAGTGTTGATAGCATGGGTATCAAACGTTTTTTTGCAAAAAACACAAACCATAACAGCAGCTTCCGACATAGGTATTGTTTTTTTGATGTTTACATTGGGTCTTCAGTTTTCACTTTCCAAGCTTGCAGGTTTTGGAAAAGTTATTTTTTTGGGAAGCATACTACAGATAGTTTTGACAGCGGGGTTTGGAATACTACTCCTTCCTTGGTTTGGATTCTCTCCGTTTTTAGCTCTTTTTTTAGGAACCGCGTTTTCACTTTCCTCAACAGCAGTTGTTGTTAAGATTTTCTCTGACAAGGGAGAAGAGGATAGCCTTTCTGCGGAAATTGCAACTGGCTGGCTTCTTGTTCAAGATCTTGCAACCTTACCGCTGATGATATTTCTCCCATCACTTGCGAAAGCGTTATCGAGCGGGTCTGGCGCACTATGGGGGACACTTGTTTTATCAAAAAGTATAGCGGTTAGCTTGGGTATGCTCTTTGTTTTATTTTTTGTAGGCAGAAAAATTATTCCTTTTTTCCTACAAAAAATTGTTGCAACCAAAAGTAGAGAACTGCTTCTTGTTGCTGTTGTATGTGTTTGTCTTTCATGTGCATATATCGCTTCATTTTTTGGTCTTTCTCTCTCACTTGGAGCCTTTTTTGCAGGGTTTCTTATCGCTACCACCCCTATTCACCAAGCTGTATTTTCTGAAGTTCGACCACTTCGTGATATTTTTTCTATACTTTTTTTCGTCTCTCTTGGAATGCTTTTGCCCGCAAGTTTTTTCATTAGCAATATTGGAATAATACTCCTTCTTACTCTGGTTGTACTAGGAATAAAGTTTATTCTTTCTGCGACGCTTGTTCTGGCTCTTGGATATCATACAAAAACTGCTTGGAAAGTAGGTCTTTCTATTGCAAACGTTGGAGAATTTGCCTTTGTGTTGGCATCAATTTCCTTCGCGCAAGGAACACTCCCTGAGTATGTGTATTACATCATTTTATCTGTTACTACCGCGTCACTGGCCATCTCGACACCTCTTTTATCCCACGCTGATGGAATATACCGTCGTGGGAGAAAAATACTAATACAAGTTATACCAAAAAGTGCAAAAGTGTTCGCCAAGTTGGATAGGAAAATGGACAATGAGATATTTACTCTTACAAATCATGTCATCGTGCTTGGACATGGAAGAGTGGGGAGTCAAATCACAAAAGCGCTCACTCTCGCAAAAATTCCCTACCTGGTTGTTGAGTATAATTATCGAATTGTTTCTTACTTGCGTTCAATAGGAGTTCCCTCAATCTATGGTGATCCAGCTGAAATCGATGTTCTTTCCTTTACAAACATCAGTCAGTCTCGAGGACTGGTGGTGACTATCGCAGATAGTCGAACGCAATACGAAGTGATATCTCATTGCCGCAGCATATCACCAACAATTCCCATTGTGTGTCGTACGCATCATGAGTCTGAAAGAGAGTACTTACAGTCACTGGGTGTAGAGAGTATCGTTCAACCCGAATTTGAAGCGGCAGTAGCAATGTCAGAGAGTCTTCTCAATTTTCTCCATGTGGATAAGAAAGATATCCAGCTCCATATAGATGTATTGAAAAAAGAATATGGACACCATGCCTCATAAAATTCGTGATAAAATATTTAGAATTTATCGAATGTTTGTGTATAATATACACACGAAAGGAGAGATCTATGGGTAATTTTGGAGGTTTTTACAAAGGTGATAAGAAAAAACAGAAAAAAACGAACCTTGATAAAAAAGCACAACAATATTCACAGCAATCAACCTTTGTTCTTCCCACAATCGAGATAATCAAAAAAGGTAAAAAAGAAGAGGTATAAGTGCCAAGTCGTACTCATCCGCAGAAGCGTCGCAAACCTATTGCCTCGTCGCGGCTGTTTCTAGTAGGTTTTATTATTTTGATTCTCCTTATTCTTGCTGGATTTATTCAAAAGATCTTAAAAACAAGCATTTGGGATGGTGAAAGACGCGTGAGTATGGTTTTAGACACACGCCCGCTTCTTCTTGTTTCTCTTGAGCCGATAGAAAAGCAGGTTACTGTCATTTCAATTTCTGAAGACTCTTATTTGAATGTGCCGATTGGATATGGTCCGTACAAAGCCGGAAGTATTTACGAGTTAGGAGAATTGGAGAATCAAAAAAATGGCGGAAAGCTTTTGGAAAAAACCATGGAAGACACCTTTGGAATTCCGGTTGATGGATATATAGGGTCGACTGAACATGTTCAAATACCAACAGGTAAGGACAGAGGTACTACATTCACGCAGGTAAGGCACATTTTTTTGAATTGGGGCACCTTATTGCAAACTGTTTTCTTTTCAAAGCATACGATTAATACGAATTTTTCTCCGTTGGACATGATGAGACTCATAATGGCAGCTTCCTCTATTCGGCAAGAACAAACGCGTGTTCTTGACCTTGCGGCCTATGAAATATCATCACCCTCAGCACTGGCTGATGGGAGTCTTATATCTGTGATTGATCCAGATAGATTAGATAAAAATCTCGAAGGCACACTAGCAGAGAAAGAGATGATTGATGACGGGGTAAGTGTAAGCGTTTTTAATGCGAGTGGACTGCCAGGAATAGCCACAAAAGTCGCCAGAACAATCAATAATATGGGGAGTAGGGTATTCGTAGTCTCAAATAGTGACCGTAATGAAAAAAATAGGTGTACCATTATTCTTTCTTCAGAAAAATTTAAAAACCGTTATACCCTTAAAAGACTCTCTACGGTTTTTGGGTGTGAGCAATCAAATGCGATTCAGGAGAATTTACAAAGCGATATTGCTATACTAATAGGAGAGTCGTTTATCAAACTATGATTCTAATTTCGGCAGTTATTATCCTTGCAATATCATTTATTTTTGCTGTCAAAGCGCTCAAAGACCTGGATGTACCAGAAGATGTGAAGAAAATGATTATAAAGCGAAAAAAACAAACGTCTGGAGTAATTCTTTTTCTTCAAAAGAAAGTGGTTCACTACACTTCGGAGTAAGGCTACGATTATTCAGTGTCCGCCTGTTTTTCTTCTGCTTCCGGATCAACTTCTTTATGTACTGAGGCTTGATAGTCTGCCATCTGGGGAATAAATGATGGTTGGTTTTGAAATTTTTTACCTCGAGATGTTTCGCGAATGAAAACTGATAGGGAGCTTTTCGATACATTTTTTATGCAGACTTCGTATGTATTTCCACCTTTTAAGGTTCTGTTAAGACGAAAGGATACATCATCGGGCATTTGACCCACATACTGCTTTTCACTCGATCTGACATCAACAGCATGAGACTTGGGATGTAAAAAAACCTGTTCACCAATTGTTAAGGCAGATATAACAGAAAAGGGTGCAACGTGTCGAAGTGTGACAGTTTTCGTTTTGCCGGGCTCCTCCAGAAAGAGGGAGGGGTTAATAGCGTTAAAAGGCATTTCCCGCTTGCTCGACTTTGAGGGTTTTTTTATATTTGCTAATTTTAATAGGTTTTTTTTAGCAACCGCGTTATAACTGTCCAATTTGAGTACCTTATTGTAATACTTTTTAGCATCAGCAAGTTTACCAAGCATAAGACACGCGTATGCAAGGCGGTTGAGAGCATCGGTATCTTCAGGAGATTCATCCACGATCTGAGTGTTCATTTCCAGTGCCTGTTTCCAATCCAGGGAAAGAGCGGCATTTATTGCTAAAGTGGCAGTTGTATTGTTCATTGTCATGAATAGAGAATGAGGCTAAAAGTGGTCTTCAGTGTAATTTTTTGGTTGAGAAAAGTCAAGAGGAAAGATATAATGGCTGTTAGTAAATAGCGACTACTTTATTCGCTGTCAAAAAAATAACTATGTCAGGACATTCTAAATGGGCAAAAGTGAAACATCAGAAGGCCGTAACAGATGCTGTGAAAGGTAAAATTTTTACGAAGCTTGCTCGAGCTATTACTATCGCTGTAAAAGAGGGAGGAGGAGATGATCCAAGTTTTAATTTTCGCTTACGACTCGCTATTGAAAAAGCAAAGTCTTCAAATGTACCCAAAGAGAACATCGAACGAGCCATTGAAAAAGGAACTGGTGCGACAGGAGGGTCAGATCTTCAAACAGTCGTATATGAAGGATATGGGCCTGAAAAAGTGGGGATCATTATCGAAGCCGCAACAGATAATACTCAGCGGACAGCTTCCCTCGTTAAAAACGTGTTAGATAAAGCGGGTGGGGTAATGACTGCACAGGGAGCAGTTTCATATCAGTTTCATCATATAGGTATTATCACGGTAGTAGCGGCGAAGGGATATGACGAGATGCTTGATAGTGCCATCGAAGCAGGGGCACAAGATTTGAAGGAGATTGAGAGTGGTTTTGAGATATATACAGAACCATCGCAACTTCATAAAGTGAAAGAAAATCTTGAAAAAAAAGGAATTTCTATAAGCAATGCTGAGCTTATATATAAGCCAGAGAACACACTCCAGCTTTCTGTAAATGGTGAAGAAAAACTACATGACATACTGGACTCACTGCACGAGTTGGACGATGTTCAGAAAGTGTACGTCAACGCTTCGTAAGCTATAGTTATGAAACTACTTCCTACAAGACGGTTTATACGATCTCTTTCAAGACGGTTTCATTTAGAAAAGCGTGAGCGATTTGGTATTGTAGTTCTCATCTTGAGTTTTTTTCTTATATTTACCCAGACGATCTTCACTGAATATCGTTTTCTCGCAGTAATTCTGTTTACTCTCGTAACATATCCATTAGCAGTGTGGGGGATACAGGAGGATATTAAAAAGGCTGAATGGCTTACCCTTTTTATTCTCCCGGTTCTTTTCTCACTTTCAGTTTCATTATTTTATTTTCTTTTACCCGTGCGGTGGTTGACTCGACTTCCTAGTGTGGTTCTTTATGCAATTGGTATGTATGCCATACTTCTTTCTGAAAATATTTATAATGTTGCGGCAAACCGCTCAATCCAACTGCTTCGGGCAGCACAAAGTGTGGGATTTTTGACGAGTCTTGTTATTCTTTTCTTGTTTATCAATATTATTGCCTCATTTCATCTTCCGATCGTCTATACAGCGCTTATGTTAAGCGGCGTTGCCTTCTTTTTATATTTATCAGCATTTTGGGCCGTGACGCTGGCTGAAACAATCTCCAAGAAGCTCATACTCAGTGCTATTGTATGCGCGCTAAGTCTGGGAGAACTTGTTATAACATTTTCATTTTGGCCTATCAGGACGACCTTAATGGCTCTTTTTATATCATCCGTTTTTTATTCCTCAGCGGGAATTATTCAAGAATACCTTCTCGAACGGTTGTTCAAAGGTGTTGTTCGTGATTACCTGTGGGTGACAATCATAGTTTTTCTTCTTATAACTCTTGTAACTCAGTGGGGATAAATTTTAAAATACGCATGATTTACGCACGATTCATAGTAATAAATCAGAGTGATCTAAGAGCAGAGGAGAGGGAAGTGATATAGTTTGATATAGTCCTATAGTAAATATCCTATAGTATTGTGGATATGTTTTCACAATAATGTTTCACGATTCAGCAGTAGAGCGTGGTTTAGCCACGAAAGAATGGTCTTTCCACAGAGGTGAAGCACACAGAATGTGAACATTTTATTCTATCCCTCTAATGATGATCATCCTTTATCTCGCCTCCATATCTTTAAGATACCAGCTTTGTAAGAGGTAAAGTAGGCACGAAACATACAAAATAGCGCGTTATATCAATCTAAACTAAAAGACATGTATGTCAGATAATTTTATAATTAGCTTTGAAAATATAAGTTTAGATTGTTGTAAAGCGCTAAATATGACTTATCTAGCGCTTACACAATGTAGCTGCTTATTCGCGGGAAGACTACGTTTATCTAGCCTCAAAAATATATAAACAGGTCGCTATTATGCTCTAAATAGAGGTCTCAGCGACTTGGAACTATTGTACACATCGATATACAAAAAGTGGAGTAAACATCACAATGTACTCAGCCTCAATATCCGTAGATTAGAGCTATGCTACGCTCTAATCTGTATAGAGGAATACCATGCTACATTGTAATAAATTAGCCTCAAAAACAAGAGAATAGAGCATAACAAAGCGCTAAATCATAGACCATGTAAAAAACCCGAATATGCACTTTATGCAGTGAAATATAAAAGTAAACGAAGAGAAGATGTATCTACACACTGCATACAAGTGTATGTGATTCAATACTAAACACCGTCACGTATGTAAACTCGGCGGTCTTCTTCTCTAGAGTGTCTTGCTTACTTCAACCGATAAGATTTCCTAAATCCCCGAAACCTGTATGGTAAGGCGTTTTGGGAAGTCTTTGGGTGAGTCCTATAAAGCGTCTTAATTTGTACCATATGGTAAAACGCTACAAAATTTTTATTACTCGTTTTTTGTTACTGCTTTAGTATAACCGGTTTTTCCAAGACCGATAAAATACCCGAAACGTGTAATTAAAGCTGTTTATACAGGCCAGAGGATAAATACCTACTATGTCGCACAATAATACTTTTACGACGTATACCAGCCACATATATCGGGGAAGTGGTTATGTACCGACTTACACAGATGTGTGTATTCGTGCGTAAAAATAAATATATATGTATAGTTTTGCACCATTAAACTCGTTCTTTCTGTGGTTCTCCTTTCTGGTCTTTACTAGACCGTGATCATACCAGTTTGTCATTGTTCATCCCTTATATGTATTAGCTTTTTAGTAATTGGTCTACCAAGATTAATTTGCTCAATGAGTAAGTAGTCGTCTTAACCAATAAGAAGCCATCCTAGGGCATTACAGTGCCTTAGAATTAGCCTCGAAAAAGTACTAACGATTGTAGGATTCAAGATCTAAGAATTAATAGCGCATATCTATGGCAATACCTGTGAAATAGCAAATTCTAGGGTTACAACGTAACTGAGATACGGGGTACGTATAGAGTATGAGGTAAGGGTGTGTAAAAAGCGTGTCTATGTGTTGATGATTTGGGATGTCGGTAAAATATACCTATACTTTCTTCAATCATCATCTGCGACGTCGTACAATCTTGACAAGTATATACCTTTAATCCAATATATATG
>CAZYQZ010000010.1:7796-14102 GCA_964649915.1 uncultured Gammaproteobacteria bacterium
CGAATATAATCTTTCACAATATTGCGTACAATTTTTAGAATATTTGGAAGTTGAAAAGAACGCCTCTAAACTCACGATTAGAAATTATAAACACTATCTTCAGAGATTTATGGATTTTGGAGCGTCCCAATCCCCTCCCCTCGTATATCCAGCTTCAATTGATGGAGAACTGGTACGGCAGTATCGATTATTTTTATCTCGGTATACAGACAGTAAAGAAATGACTCTTAAGCGTATTACGCAAAATTACCATATGATTGCGCTACGGGCATTCCTGCGCTACATGATAAAGCGTGATGTCGTGACCCTTTCTCCTGATAAAATTGATCTCCCGAAAGCTGAGTCCAGATCTTTAAAATTTCTCGAGCGAGAACAAGTAGAGAGGCTTTTAAATCAACCAGATACGACGCAGGAGCAAGGATTACGGGATAAAGTAATTCTTGAGATGCTTTTTTCAACAGGACTGCGGGTTTCTGAGCTTGCAAGAATCAACCGAGATACTATCAATATCGCGCGAATGGAGTTTGGTGTTATTGGTAAAGGAGGTCGTGCAAGAGTAGTTTTCTTGTCAGAAAAATCAATTCTTTGGCTTAAAAAGTATCTCGATACGCGAACAGATCATTACATTCCGTTGTTTATACGCTACAGCGGAAAAAAAGACATAGTTGATTCAGACGAGTCACACAGACTTACTGTCAGATCAATCCAAAGATTGGTTGAAAAATACGTGCGAACCGCACATTTGCCGCTTAAAATTACGCCCCACGGACTTCGACATTCATTTGCTACAGATTTACTTTCAGGAGGGGCAGATCTTCGGGCAATTCAAGAAATGTTAGGACATAAAAATATCTCTACAACACAGATATACACGCACGTTACAAACCCTCGGTTGAAAGAAATTCACGCAAAGTATCATCGTAAATAACCTATAATTTAAGAACAATCTTTGTTCTAACAAAAGATTTTCTTCATTTTTCTTAAATTAGACAATCCTATAACAGTTGACAATTCGATTATTATGTGATAGACTTACAAACTTGTCACCGATTATTTATAGTTTTATCTATTAAAAGGAGCAGAATGACAACAAGAATCGCATTCACAAAAGCTTTAATTACTGGTTTTGCAGTTGGAACCGCCCTGATGGTATTTAGTTCCAAAGCATTTGCTGACACTGTTTGCCAGCCAATTTACGGTGGCGCAATGTACGGTGCCGGTCAACAGTGTTACACAACCAATCTTGTTGTGAATAAGATGGTCAAGAACCCATCAAACGGCTCTTTTGTTGACAATCTTACACTTTCAGATTCTAAGTACCAATCCGGGAATACTGTCGAATTTAAGATTTCTGTTCAAAACACCGGTTCGACATCGCTGGGAATAGTCACAGTTGTGGACACGCTTCCAGATTTTATCGATTTAGACACTGTCACAGGTCCAATAACGGTTGATAAAGCGTCTCGAAAAATGACATATACTGTTAACTCTCTTGCTGCAGGTGAAACCAAAGAGCAGATCATCACAGGAAAAATTGTCGATGAATCAAAACTCCCTTCAGATAAGGGAACCGTATGTGTTACAAATTACGTTTCAGCAACCGCTGACAATGTTGGCACAGCATCAGATAGTGCAGCCTACTGCATAGGGAATAATGTGCTTGGAAAAAGTATTACCTCTACACCATCAACTGGAGTCAGTGAGGTAGTCACTCTAGCATTTGGCGCGATGCTTGCAACTGGAGTCACTCTGAAGCTTAAAAGAAAATAATCAATTCTTCCCAGTGAGGGATTGTGTGGCTGAGGAGACTAGATTGGCAAATAAGCATATTACGTTCACTGGTCCAACACCTTTCGGGACTGGTGTAACATACAAAACCACCTTTTCCATTTCTTCAACATCATAGTCTGCGTAAAATCGTTTATTTTCTTCGTGCATACCCACACCAATAAGAATTGTTTTTTCAGAAACATGTTCACGTCGCACAATATTTGACTTCCCCACACAGCTAATAAGAATGTTTGCCTGATGTGTCAGTTCTTTAACTTGCGCTTCAGGAGTTTTACTGTGAAATATCCAGACTGCCAAGGCATGTTTTTGTAAATATGCTGCAATAGGTTTACCACCTGTCTCTCCCCTACCAAATACACCAACTCGTTGTTTCTTGAGCCAGGGGTCGAATGATTGAGTTATATTTTTTTTCCTAAGTAAATCTAAATGAATCCACCTAAGGATGTGTACGATAGCCAAACATACAGGTGCTACAAACAGCGAGTTCGGATGAAGCCCATCTATATCTTTCTTTGGGATCACCATGCTATCAAGCTCCGCGGTAGTTATGTCCAGCGGTACCGGACGCTGAATAATGATTCCATGAAAGGAAGAGTCACTGTTTAATTTGCTCACTAGTGTGCGCAGCTGAGAAGCAGTTCTCAGTTTATTAAATAGTACGACTGGGATAGATAGACTTTCTCCCAGTTTAATTTTTTGTTGTACATATATGTGTGAGCTGGGATTGTTACCGATAAGAATAATAGCAAGTTTTGGGGTGATACCGCGTTTTTGAAGGTTGGCGACTGACTGCTTTAGATTCTCGTGTAATAGACTAGCAATATATTTGCCGTCGACTCTCATGGGTGTAAGTATAAGGGAAAGCGGGAAAAGTATAAAGTCTCTATCATGAAATACACGTTGCCGCCGCTATAGAGTCAGTTTTATCAGAGAATCGCATCAAAATGACTCCCTGTGTTGCACGGGATAATTTTGGTACTGACGCTATTGGTAGTTTCACCACCTGCCCTTTAATTGAAGTCAGAATAAGAGCGGTTGCATCTTGGGCTATCATTTTAGAGGATACAACATTTCCAGTCTTTGAGGTTACTTCAGCAACTTTTATCCCTTGCCCACCTCTGTGCTGTTTCGGAAAACCTGAAAGAGGAGTTTGTTTTCCAATACCCTTTTCCATCACTGTGAGAAAAGTATTTGTTTTATTTTCATCCGTAAGAATATCCATGCTTACAACGTAGTCTTCTTTTTCTAACAGAATTCCGCGTACTCCCATTGTGTCCCGGGCAGTATGCCGTACTTCACTCTCAGAGAACCGGATAGACTTACCGCGGTGTGATACGAGTAATACCTCATCCTCACCCGATGATAATTGTGCCCAACACAGTTCATCTCCAGCCTCAAGTTTGATTGCAACAAGACCGTTTCGTCGAATGTTTTCATATTCCGCAACCTTTGTTTTTTTCACTGTACCGTTGCGTGTTGCCATAGTGATAAACTTCGCAGTCCCTTTTTCTTTCCCTTTGAGTGCATAGGTTAATACCGAGTTGACAAGTTCTCCCTGTTCTACATTAATAACATTAACGATTGCTTGTCCTTTACTCTGTCTTGATCCCTCCGGTAGATCCCAAGCACGAAGTTGGTACACTTTCCCTTTATTAGTAAAGAACAGTACATTATCGTGGGTTTGAGAAGAAATGACGTGCTCGATAACATCCTCCTCCTTTGTCGTCATACCGATAACCCCTTTTCCACCACGCTCCTGCGTTTTAAACGTTGACGGGGCTTGTCGTTTTACATATCCGGATTTCGTAATAGTAATGACTGTTGGTTCATTTTGAATAAGTTGCTCTTCTGAAAACTCTCCTACTTTTGACTTATAAACTTTTGTTTTTCGTGTGTCACCATATTTTTCTTTGAGTTTAAGAAGTTCATCTTTCACGACTTTAAGGATCTTTGGTGGATGAGCAAGAAGGTCTTCGAGGTAGGCGATTGTTTCGCGAATCATAGCAAGTTCATCTTCAATCTTCTGTCTCTCCAGAGCTGCCAATCGTTTCAGCTGCATATCAAGAATAGCTTGCGCTTGAATCTCGGTAAGCTTGAATTTACTCATCAGTTTTCCTTTTGCGTCATTTACGTCTTTTGCTCGTCTAATAGTCTCAATAACTTCATCTATATGATCAACTGCAATTTTTAATCCTTCCAGAATATGTTCACGTGCTTTGGCCTCTTTCAGTTCAAACTCGCTTCTTTTGCGGATAATTGAAATTCTGTGTTTAATATATTCTTCCAAAATAATTTTGAGTGTCAAAGTTTGGGGAGTATTGTCTATCAATGCGACCATATTGGCCGAAAAAGTCGATTGAAGTGAGGTGTGTTTATAGAGGTTATTTAAAACCTGTTTAGGCTTAGCATCGCGTTTCAGTTCGACAACCACACGAATACCATGTCTATCTGACTCGTCACGAAGATCGGAAATGCCTTCTAACTTCTTATCTTTCACTAGTTGCGCGATATGTGCAATCAGTTGTGCTTTATTTACTTGGTATGGAAGCTCAGTTGTAATGATAGCTGACTTACCATTCCCCATGTCCTCAATTTCTGTTTTTGACCGCATTACAATTTTTCCGCGTCCCGTTGCATACGCATTTTTTATCTCCTCCACATCATAAATTGATGCACCGGTTGGAAAATCTGGTCCTTGGATAAATTGCATCAAATCTTCAAGAGTTACTTGGTAGGCACCATCTTTCTCATGGTCAATCATGTAGATAATGGCGTCAACTACTTCTGAGAGATTATGTGGGGGGATTTTTGTCGCCATTCCTACAGCAATTCCATCGCTACCCATCAGAAGAAGATTGGGAAGTTTTGCAGGAAGAAAATTAGGCTCATCCAATGTCGCGTCAAAATTTTGGCTAAATGAAACAGTTTCTTTTTCTAGGTCAAACATCATTTCTTCAGCGATTTTAGAAAGGCGGACCTCTGTGTACCGCATAGCCGCTGGTGGATCACCATCGACTGATCCAAAGTTTCCTTGTCCATCAACAAGTGGATACCGCATTGAAAATGTCTGAGCAAGTCTTACGAGAGCATCGTATACAGGCATATCTCCATGAGGGTGGTATTTTCCTAGAACTTCTCCGACAACTTTTGCAGATTTGGTATGTTTACCGGTAAAATGAAGTCCCAATTGGTGCATCGCAAAAAGGATTCTGCGGTGAACAGGTTTTAGACCGTCCTTTACATCTGGAAGGGCACGCGAGACAATAACACTCATCGCGTAATCCAAATACGAACGCTGCATTTCAACTGTTATATCTATCGGTTGTAGTTTTCCAATTGCTTGTGGCATAGATTATTTCATTCCATCTTTAATCTCTTTGAGTGCATGTGCTTTGTCTTTCCATTCTTTCAGCTTCACCCATTTTCCTGGTTCTAGTTCTTTATAGTGTTCAAAAAAATGCTTGATTCGATTTTTGTATGAATCAGGAATATCGGAAAGATCTTTCCAGATGCCAAAGAACGGGTCCACTTTTAATTTGGGAACTGCGATTATTTTCGTATCAATACCTGCTTCATCTTCCATCTCAAGCATTGCAATCGGGACAGATGGAATCACTGTACCGGGATGAACGCTATATGAGGATAAAACGAGTACATCCACGGGATCGCCATCTTTGGAAAGAGTGTTTGGGACAAATCCATAATTTGCAGGATATCCCATACTTGTGAATGCAAATCTGTCGACAAAAATTGCATTGCTTTCTTTATCAAGTTCATACTTAATTAAGCTTCCTTGTGGAATCTCAATATATACGTTAATTTCGTTTGGCGCATTTTTTCCGGCTGGTATGTTCATATAAAATCTTCCTCCTTATTATTTTGTTAAATATCAAGTTTTGCGTACTTGGCGTGTGTTTGGATAAATCGTTTTCTTGGTGGGACTTCATTTCCCATCAGCATCGAAAACACCTCGTCTGTATGTGCAGCATCTTCAATCGTAACAATTTTCAGCAATCTATTTACAGGATTCATTGTCGTTTCCCATAATTGTTCTGGATTCATTTCTCCCAAACCTTTATATCGCGCAATTGTTGGTTGAGATTTCCCTTTATGTTTTTTCAATATTTCTTCTTTTTCCTCATCAGAATATGCGTAGGCTAATTCTTTTCCGAATGTAATCTTATACAGGGGTGGTTGGGCAATGTATAAATGTCCTTTTTCAAGAATATATGGTAAATGACGAAAGAAAAAGGTGAGTAATAGTGTTCTAATGTGCTCACCGTCAACATCAGCGTCAGTCATGATAATCACCCGATGATACCGAAGTTTTGCAGGGTTTAAAGATTCGGCAATTCCCATACCCAGAGCAATCACGAGGTCCTTTATTTCTGCAAACTCCAGTACTCTATCTAGTCGAGCACGTTCGGTGTTCAGTATTTTACCCCGAAGCGGTAAGATTGCTTGAAACTTACGATCTCGTCCCTGTTTTGCTGAGCCTCCTGCTGAATCTCCTTC
>CAZYQZ010000011.1:0-14097 GCA_964649915.1 uncultured Gammaproteobacteria bacterium
AGGAATTATTTTCTTTAATATCGGATCAAGCATAGTTGATTTAAGAGCTGTGTAAGCAAATTCATCAATACCAATCTGATTTTCCTCTTGGAGATTGTAATTATTGTCCGCGTACCTATTATATGCAGTAGGCCACCACCAGGAACCAATATGATAGGATTTATATCCTACTGACTTTAAAAGTTTATGAACATTACTATTTTCAATGAGTGGTTTGGCAATTGAGACATCAGAAGAACGTGTGTATTTAGATAGATAATCCAAGTACTCCATATTGAGAGTTGATGCAAGTGATAAAAGAGTTGTCGGATAATTGGAGGTCGCTTGGGATCTAACATAAAACCCCTTATCTACGAGAAATTTCTGAAACTCAGAGTTATCGTACGAAAAATATTTACTAAGATTTCCAGATGATGGATAACTGTCAGGAACAATGTAGTAAATATCTGGAATTGTTTGGGGAGTCTTTATATCAGGTAATACAAAATTACTTGTAATATCTGGATGAATTCTTTGAGTTAACTCATAATGAACTATTCCCACGATAGGAAAAAGAATAGATATAACTGATACTATTGATAAAAATTTAATACCACTTTCAAACGATCTCTTAGAACGTTGTATACGAATGAAAATATATGTAAATACGAATATCCAGACAGGGAAAAAAATATACTGAACTTGAATGTGTATGCCTTCTAGAATCTTGTAAAAGCTTTGTTGTAGATATCCAATTTGGGTATAGGAAAAAAATAAAACAAAAAAAATTGATCCAAAAACTATCGTTTTATCTTTATTTCGAAAAAGTAAAAACAGAAGATACGTGACAACTATTGCGAATAAACATGAAGTGAAAAGCGGTATAACCAAATGTAATGAGGTAACTGCGCCAATATTTTGATAGTAGAGAGTAAGAATTGCTGATACTGCAAAAACTGTAGGAATAAGCATCTTTAAAAACGTTTGTTTTATTACTGATTTTTTCATGAGTATTTTTACATTATATTGTAATTCTGAAATATAGCTTAGTTTTTTCTATCGTATCCCTTACTTCAGCTGTTTCTATAATATATGTATTATATGGTTTTGTCTGCCTCTTTTTATCTGTATTTATTTATGCCATCATACTAATATGAGAGCCAAAAAAATATTTGATTATATATATCAACTCATATTTAAATGGCAAGCAACATATCATGCATTCTCACAGTTACTTTCTGGAGGTAATTGGGAAAAATGGCAGAATAAAGTATTTGAAAACCTTTCAGGAAAAAAAATACTTGAAATTGGTCCAGGACCAGGAAAGCTTCTCTTACGGATGGCAAAGAAAGGGTATGATGTCTATGCGGTAGAGTTACATCACGGAATGGCGTTGGAAGCGGAACAACGACTCGCACGTGCTGGATACCAAGTTGAAATCCATCATGAATCAATAGAGAAAACGACATTTTCGGATAATATGTTTGACAGTGTTGTATCTACTTTTGTTTTTTCGGAAATTGAAAGTTTGGATACTACAATATCTGAGATAAAACGAGTACTCAAACCCGGGGGGAAAGCAATTATTATCTCAGGAAGTATCCCAATAGACCGAAATATTATTGCGCGTACATTTTACACATTCCTAAATCTTGGTACTCTTCGACCTTTTACACGAGATAACGCAGAATATTTTCGAAAATATGGTTTTAAAACTACTCGATATGACTTTGGACCCTTCTCTATTCTCAATAAAGTAGTTGCGATAAAAGTATAGGTAAGAATATGTATCGCTGGAAACAATGGAAATATAAACACCTCACCTACATTTCTTTAGGTCTTATACCATTCCTTTTCCTTTATCGTTTAGAATCCTTTCATACGTTTCTTTTACAACTTGGAAACATCGGCTATATAGGAGCGTTCATTGCCGGCATGCTGTACGTTTCCACATATACAGTTGCAACGGGCGCGTTAATCCTTCTTATTTTCGCAGAAAAATTAAACCTTATTGAAATAGTTTTCTTTGCGGGTTTAGGAGGAATTCTTGCCGATTTTCTTATTTTTAAATTTGTGAGAGACGAAATTTCTGGAGAAATCGGACTTCTCTATAAAAAATTTGGAAAAAACCAGCTTGCGCATATTTTCCATTCAAAATATTTTAGCTGGTTACTTCCAGTCATAGGAGCAATTATTCTTGCTTCTCCATTTCCAGATGAGATAGGAGTTAGTCTTATTGGTTTCTCTAAAATGAAAACCTCTCAATTTTTACTTCTCTCTGCAGTCATGGATTTCTTAGGCATATTCCTAATTGTATCTGCATCAGTATGGATTAAACCATGATACTTCTTGTCAAAAATACAGATTTCATCTAATAGCAAATAACTGAAATGGTGTCTCCTTTTTCTATTTTTAATTCTTTTATTGTTCCCACAGGTAATTCAATAACCCCATCATATCGTGGATTCCAAAAAAGAACTCTATTGGGAGCAAGTGACTGAACAACCTTTTGGACTACATTTTGTTTATTAATAATAATCACATCGATGAAAAATCCTAATCCGAATGTATGAATTCCAAAATGAGTATTAAAATATACTGGATATGCTACTTTTACATTCAGAAGTCCTGTAGTTTTTTGCGACAATGTTTTTAAATGCTTTACTTTCAAGCTAACCATGAATTTATTATATCTGAATATTCTAATGATACGGTATACACAGGGACGTGTGAAAATATATAGGGTTTATTGAAAGGACTAAATCCGAGGGGTGTAATATAGATGTACAAGAATTCTTTAGAGGCGTTGTGCTAAAAAGTATTTATCCAACAAATGTCAGTGCTTTGCCTAGTTTATTTGCCCTTCCGGTTCTTCCTATTCGATGTACATAATCAGTATACGTAGAAGGCTCATCATAATTAATGACATGGGAGACGTCATCAATATCAAGTCCTCGTGCCACAACATCTGTAGCAACAAGAATTCTTAAGTGACTCGCCTTAAATTGGCGAAGAGCTGATAATCTTTGGTTTTGTGATTTATTTCCATGAATGGAACCAACAGGAAATCCGAGTTGCTCAAGCTTCTTTGACAACTTCTCCACGCCCCATTTCGTCCTACCGAATATAAGAACTTTTTTAAACTCTTCATTTCTAAGGAGAGTTTCCAAAACCTGAAGTTTTTCATTCTTATCTTTTACTTTGATAATTTGTTGATCTATACCTTTTGCTGTTTCTTCACGTTTTACTGAGATGGTAATAGGGTTCCGTAAAAATACTTGAATTAACGTATTGATTTCTGACGAGACTGTAGCTGAGAAAAATAATGATTGCCTTTGGCTTGGGAGTTGGGCAATGATATATTTAATGTCATGAATAAATCCGATATCAACCATCCTATCAACCTCATCTAATACAACATTTCTAAATGCATGAAGCGAAATTACATTTCTTTGAATAAGATCTTTAAGTCTACCTGGAGTCGCAATAACTACCGAAGGATTGCGACGTAAATCACTTACCTGTCGATGTACACTTGCCCCACCCATGATAAGAGCTGCGAAAATGCGAAGCTCTCTCGCAAATACAACCATTTCATCATAGATTTGTACAGCTAGCTCTCTTGTTGGAACTAAGATTAAAACACGCTCTGATCTCTGTTGAATGATTTTATGAAGCAGTGGAACTAAAAATGCTGCGGTTTTGCCTGTTCCAGTATTTGCAATACCGATGACATCTTTTCCTTTCAGAATTTCTGGTATCGCCTGATCTTGAATTGGTGTAGGTGTTTGATATCCACGAAGGGCGATATTTCTTTTTAGGATTGGATCTATTTGAAAGTCTTCAAATTTGTGAAGTATGGCAATCTCTTGCGTACTGGGAGTTGCCTGCGCACTATTTACGTATTTCTGAGGATTGATCGAACTTCTTTTCGGCGCACCGTTATTAGTTCTCCCTCCAAAACGTCCAGATCCACTCCTGGGACCTCTTCGCCTAAAGTTAGATGTATGATTTCTTGAAAATGATCGTTGAAACATAAAAATATAAAAATATTGAATAAAATAATCTGCCTAAATGAGAAACGTATTTACTCGGAGAAGAAAGATACGAAGAAAAGTGTGGAGTATCTCTATCTTGTCTTTGGAAAACTATATCAAATTTAAACAGATTACTTTATTCAATCTGTTAGTGGCAGTATATCATACGAAATTACGGTTGTCAACTACTATAGGTTTAAGGCGTTATGACAGCCGATAGTGGAATATCATATGCACTCTTTGGTGGTTGTCCTTTTAGAGAGTTGGTGAATACAAGTTTGGAGTTATGATTTTCATTGTATTCTTGAAAGATAATATCTCTCAGAACCTGTTTCATTTCTTTAACAGTTCTAAATATCCCCATGTTCTTACCTTCTTTGATGACCTTATAGCCTTCTTTGAGAGTTGCTATTCGAATCATAGTATCCCTTTCTCTATGGCGAATATTTATATTTTGACTGTTTTTATATCTTTAGGGATAGTATATACACACTTTATGAGGATAAAACAAGAGGAATGTAAGAAATTATATCTATAAACCGGATCGAACAGATAAAAATTACATCAAACATGATACACTAGTTCTACTAAAAATATGGTAAAAGCTATCATCCTTGATGTTGATGGAGTAATTGTTGGAGACAAAATTGGATATAATGCTCCATACCCAAATCAACTCGTCCTTGATAGACTTCGTTCTATTCGGAAAAAAGGAATACCAATTATCCTATGCACTGGGAAGCCCCATTATTCTATCAACCACATTATCAATGAGGCGCAGCTTGACAATATTCACGTAACTCAAGGTGGAGCTGTTATTATCGACACGATGAAGAATAAGATTATTCAAAAGCATACTATCGATAAAATACTTACGCATCAGTTAACCCAAATGTATCTATTACATAACGTCTACATTGAAATCTACACTCTAGAACAGTACTTTATACAAAAAAACCAATTATCCACTACAACGCAGGTCCACTCGCTTATTCTCCAAAAAGAACCGCAACTTGTAGATGCATTAGACATATGTATTAAGAATAATGATATTGTCAAAATTATGCCGATTGCGCAAGATGAGGCAGATAAAGAAAAAATAACTTCATTATTTCGCCCATTCCAAAATACACTTACGCTAAGCTGGGGAGTACATCCTGTTGCTAATCCTTTACAATTTGGAATAATAACAGCTGTTGGAATATCAAAACGACAGACAGTGGAAGAAGTAACAAGAAGCACGGGTATCGATCCTACCCACATACTGGGTGTTGGCGATAGTTTGAGCGACTGGCAGTTCATAGAGCTTTGTGGGTATAAAGCTGCTATGGGGAATGCCACTAGTACGTTAAAAGACCTCGTGGTAAAAACGAAACAAAATGAGTATATCACAGGGTCCGTAGACGAAAACGGCATACTTGCGATCTTTGATCATTTCCACCTTTAATAAGGCGTATTTAATTTAATATCTTGCGTTTTCCTGCATCAGTGTGTAAGATAAATTCAGAATATAGATTCTATTTATGACAATACTGTTTTTTCAGTACGGGTGAGTAAATCGAAGGCAACACCCACCTTCGCATTAAAATAAGCGGCCATTGCTGGTCGTTTTTTTGTGGTTACAATAGAAAGGAATAAAAATGTATACAACGGCAATCATCGCGTTTCGAGAGTTCTTAGAAGCATTCCTTATCGTAGGAGTTTTCCTCGGCATATCAAAGAAATTAAAACTTGGCAGAGAAATTGAGATTGGTTTTGCAGCAAGTGTCGGAATGGTTATTTCCTTTCTCCTTGCTATTGCAACATACATGTTTGGAGATCTTGCTCGGGGAGTTCTCACAGAGGAGCGTGCCGAATTTCTTGAAAGCTACCTTCTCATCTTCTCTGGATGCTTCATTGCATATGTTGTTTTTTCTCTTCATAATTTTTTGAGACGCGAAAGAGGAGGGAAACTCTTAACCGCGCATAAAAAATTACAAGAGAATACATTCGATCTATCCCTTTTCTTAACAATAGTCATGCTCGTCGTACGAGAAGGGTTTGAGATTGCTCTTTTTACAGCAAGTACCTCACTTTTTTCTGCTTTCTTTCAGAACTTCCTAGGATTAGTAATTGGTTTCGCAGGGGCAGCAGTACTTGGTCTTCTTACGTATCTTACATACGTCCGATTTCCTGTAGGAAAAGTCATGAAAATTACAGAATATATGATCATTCTTTTGGGGGCCTCTCTTGTTCAAAATGGAGTTACTGAACTTTTGGAGCATGCATTCAATATTCATCTATCTGACTACCTATCCATTCCACTCACCTTCTTGCCGTCAGAACATACAATGATTGGGCATTTCATCCAAAGCTTAACCGGACTTGATAATGAGTTTAGTTTTGTCAGACTGGGTATTATGGCAATGTATATCGGATGTATATATATACTTTTTCTTAGGAAATCTGATAAATCAGCAATTATAAAATAATACTGAATACTCTATGATTGGCCGATTTACTTTTCGAAATTTATGTCTTTTCTTAGGAGCATCTGGTTTAATCATTTGCTTTCTTCTCATTATTGCAGCAAGTAAAGATTCGATAAAAGCCGCATCTTACACACCCAGAACTCGTATATATTATATTGCTGCAGAAAAAACGATGTGGGATTACGCTCCGTCTAAATTAGATAAACATACGGGTGAAAATGTCCCTACACCATGGGGTAACCAAACAGTATACGAAAAGGTTCGTTATATTGAATATGTTGATGCTAGCTTTACTACAAAAAAAACCCAACCAGAATGGCTAGGAATCTTAGGACCAATTATCCGCGGAGTCCCAGGGGACACAATTCAGGTAGTTTTCCGTAATAATACCGATAGACCATATAGTATCCATCCACATGGCGTACTCTACGACAAGGATAATGAGGGAGCAACCCACCTGATGCCAGATATGGATAAAAAGCCTGATACAAATCATCATGATTCTTCAATGGTTTATGGAAGTGGAGCAAAAGGTTCAGCAATTATGCCACATACTAGTTATACATATGTGTGGCATGTGAGGGATGAAGATGCTCCGACAGCTATCGAAGGAGGATCAAAAATTTGGATGTACCATTCTCATGTATCGTCACCAAGTGATTTATATGATGGACTTGTCGGTCCAATTATTATCACATCCAAAGAACATGCACGTGCTGATGGCACACCTGACGACGTACAACAGGAGTTTGTAACACTCTTCATGGTTTTTGACGAGTCAAATGAAGAGATGAATGATGAGGAAGTAGAAGCAAGTTTAAAACATTCTATTAACGGGTATATATTTGCAAATCTTCCAGGTCTTGAAATGAACAAAAATGACAAGATACGCTGGCATCTTATCGGTCTTGGAAATGAAGTAGATCTTCATACGCCTCACTGGCATGGAAACATTGTCAAAGAAAAAGGATACTCAACTGATGTTGTAGAACTTCTTCCAGCAAGTATGAAAACAGTAGACATGCAAGCTGATAACCCTGGGGAGTGGATGTATCATTGTCATGTTGCTGATCATATTACTGCTGGAATGATGGCGTCATACACAGTACACAACTCAACAAGTGGGACACAGGAAGATCATACTGAAGATTAAACTTCCACAATATCTAAGGTGATTGAAGTTCATTTGTCACAAGAAACTCTTTATCTCCCTGCCCTAAGTACGTATTGTCAGTCGAGGCGTATATAAGGATTTTCCAGGTCGTTTTGGTCATTCCTACAGGAACCGAAAGTGTCAGAGTGCCATTATCGTCGGTAATACCGTTTGGGTTCCAATACAGTGTATCTACGTCCTTTTTAAATAAATCACCACCTCCTCCGCCTCCTCCTCGACCAGGATAATTATATGTTGCAATCCAAGTAAGAGATGACGATGAGTTCGTACTTCTTCCGCGAAAATAATAAAAAGAAGAATGTAGTGGTTGTGTCGTGCTCTTTCGCAGAGCAAAAATTGCTTTGTCGATAATACCAACTCCTATATTAGCTTTCACTGGATTATTCAAAGGATCCTTCACGTGAATGGTGATGAGAGCGGTTTCACCAGGTTTATATTTTTCTTTATCCATTGTTGTACCGATTGTAAGGAGCTTTGACATTGCGGGAACATTCAAACTCAAGCCTTCAATATAATATTTTCCATTGTAGAAGAAACTAAATGTCGGAGTAATTGATGGCACGAAGTCATTAATTACTTCAAAAGAAACATTGTTGTTTCCTTTTTTGAGATTGAGCCACTGTGGTTTATAAATCCTTCCTCTTTCAAAGGTTGTAAATACAACCATGTCTGAGGGAGAAATAATATTGAGTGTTAATGAAGAACCCACTGTAAGGCTCGCTTTTGGAGAGGTAATTTTCAGTACAGTTTGGGAAATCGATCCTGGAAAATACATTCTATCGCTTATCTCGTCAGGTTTTCTTACATATAAGTATTGACGGGCCTCGATCGTATTATTTTTTGAATCATTTCTCGCAATCGATATCATGAATGAATTGGAAGTAGTTTTCTCGTCAGGTAACTCCTCTTCAATACGACCTAAGCCTTCATTATTTGTTATTACCGTACCCTCTTTCACTGGTTTTGCGGTACTACGCTCATTGCCGTACACGTTATTTCTTATCTGATAGCTAAACTGCGTATTTTCCAACCTTTCTCCAGATAGAGTTTCAGCGTAAAAAGATACAGGAATCTTTTCTCCAAATTGAAAATTTACTGGTCCTGGAAGGATGAAAATATTGAATTCTCCCTGATGAACTACCGCACTTTTTGCAGCAAGAATTGTATTACCGTTCTCATCTTTCTTCTGAACTAACACTGTAATTTCCTGACTCAATACTGTTTGTAGCTTTTTACTATCCAGCACAATTGATGCTTTTCCGTCTTTATCAAGTATTGTTGTTTCCTCACTACCTATTGGTTCACCATAATACTCATCACCAAATCCAAAACCACCTCCACACATTCCTCCCCACCCGTTTAACTTAAAGGAACTATTGTATACTGCCTTCTCAGTTTCATAATAATCTCGTTTGAAAAACTGATATGCAACTTCTTGGTTAGCAAACGGTAAACCTGAAAAATATGAACCAGTTATATCTGTCTTTATCTGATCACCCTTTATGTAATCAGATTTTTCAATCGAAACATCCAACCCAAATGATGGTTTGGTGTACTCAAAAATATCAAAATAGGCACTCGCTTGATTCCCTGACCAATCTGTCGTTTTTTCGGTAGTTGCGTTAAGATAAAATGTGCCACTATTTAAATCTTTTGGTAATGTAAACTCTCCAGAAAAAATTCCACCTTTCGCAATAGGAACCTGCGTATCGATGATTTTTTCATTTTGAGTTCCATACATAAAAATACGTACTGAGGCAAGTTGAGGAACTTCGTAGTGTACATCATTATCTTGTCTAACGATTCCTCTGTAAAACAGGGTGTCACCCTTTTTATATATGGGCCGATCAGTATAGAGAAATAATTGATACTTCTCTTGTAAATTCGTTAAGGTTCTTACCTCTGCCTGACTATTAGGAATAGAAACGGGGACAATTAATACATCATTGTCTTTCTCTATGAGCAGAAGATCAAGTCGGCGTGTGGATGAAAATTCATAATCTTGAATACCCGATAATTTCTTCGTTGCAATGACTGTAGGCTTATCTTGAATTGAATAAAACGTAACGTCTAAATCTCTTGCTTCCTGAGTCGTTTTAAGGTCTTGGGCTGCAAGATATATGCGTTGATCATCTTGCCGAAAATGCACAGCACTATTATTCAGTGTTACCCACACTTGTCCGATTACCTTGTCTCCATCAAGTGCCTGAAATAGATACAAACCTGTTTTTTGGTTAAATATTATCTCTGGTTTTTCTCGAACATCTGTATATGTCGTCACTAGAGGTAGTCGTGTTGCGTCTACTTCTTTATCAGCAAATGTGCCCTCTCTTGGATATGAAACTTCGTTATCTTTTGGTACCGTATAGATAAGACTCTGCAAAAGAAGAGCGGGCGTTACCTTGTACACCTTTACTATTGGAGACACAATACTTGACCCTACCTCTATCTTGATCTTTCCACCTTGGTTTTGATCGAAGCTTAAAAATTTTCCAGTCAACCCGTTGCTTGTAAATGTGATCGTGTCAAAAAGTGAACTTGTTGTAAATGAACTTCGGTATTCATAGAGTAACTTTTTACCCGCATCGCTTGGGAGTCCTTGCTTGAGAAGAATAGAAACATAGGTACCAGGACTAAATGGTACACTTGGCTTAAAGACTATCTCTTTTCTATTTTTCCCTTGCGTAAAAACTCCTTTAATAAACGGTGATATTTCAATATATTCCTGCGCATGGTGAGCGGTAACCGGAAGGTTAAATTCTATGGTGATATCTGGCTTTTGTCCGTTCACTCTACCAACTGGATCTACTGATATGACTTGTAAATATTCCGCCTTTTGAAAGAGAGAATCAAAATCAATTGGAAAAGAATGAGTAATTTGAAAATATCTGTAAGAAAGAAAAATTCCTAAACCAAGAACGAGAATACACATTAATAAAAGTGGAACTGAAATTTTTCTTCGAAAATTTGAGAAGTGAGTATAAAATGAACTCTTTGTGGTAGTACTTACCTTCTTTGACTCATGTGGATTTTCCGTGTTCATATTCTTACTTTAGGTACTATATATATAATTTACACTTTCTCGAGAAAAATTTTAATTTGTCCGAGATAATAGCGATTCCACCCATCGGCAATATCTTCATAATTACTATCTTCTACATTCTCATGAATAAGATCTATGATCGTTTTGTCGTCCTTGCTCCGTAGGGTAAATGTAACTCGCGTTGCTGTCTTTTGATCTTTTGTCCACCATTCTTGAATAAGTTTCTTATTTTGAATAATTTCTGTGCTCGTACCAAATATTTCCCCATCCCACAGTGAAAATTTTCCTCCATTTCTTAAATCCATCTTCACTTTTGGCCCCGCTCCCCACTGCTCCATCACTAATTCATCTGTGAGAGCTTTCCACACCGCTGAAATGGGTGCTTTTATTTGGTATGTTTGCTTTATTGTTCTCATTATATTTTGAGCCCTACTTATAATAGTAGACTCCCGATCTTGTATCAACTTTTTTCTCTTAAAACAGATTCCATCATGCTACTAATAAATAATAGGTGCGGAAACTTCGATGGAAAAATGTCTGAAAGAAGATATACAAGTTCCTTTGTCTTTTCTGTTCTACCCGTAAGCTCGATAAATTCTCTATAGGAGCTTATAATGGGGACTGTAAGACGATCAATCTGTGATAATCCAAGCTCCTCAAGTAGGACTCGTGAGTGTAAATATTTCTCTGTTTTAACAAGCGTATCCATCTCGTCTTGAATATATCGAAAAAACTTCGGGTAGTTGGAAACAACTATATCTCTGGACCCAGTTAGAGGAACAAGCATATTTGAGGTTGAGGTGAGACCGGTTGCTTCACTTGACTTACGTACTGCGGTACTTTCGATTATTTGATCAAATAGTGAGTCTAGATCTTCTTTCTTCTTATATTCGGAAATTCTTTCTGAGAGCTTCGGTGCCCCAACTGCCACTCCTTTTAATGATTCTCGAAGTGCTATGCACAATAAAAAAAGTTTTGCATTTATATAGGAAAGATCAACCGCTGTTTCTCTTAGTTGATCTACCTCAATTGAGGTGATGTTTTTCACAAATATACTGATCTGTTCTGATGGAATATAAATCTGTTCAAGAGCTTTTTGTGAAAACATGGTAATAGCTTGTACTGAGTCGTCAAATGTATTAGTTTCAATATTTTTTTCAAATCTTTCCCAGAGATAGAAAAGTAGAGGTGGAAAATTAGCTACTATTTGAAATAGAAGTGGAACAAACTGAGTATTAAGTCCTTTTTGTATTCGCTTATATACTAGCTGAATGTCAGAACTTGCATCAGAATACCCAATTGGCTTAAGAGTAATCATAATACTACTTGGGGATATATCTGTGAGCGGTTAAGGAACTAATCTATAGATCTTATCATCTCCCGCCATACGCTTCCCTCTTCCATCAAGGTTACTAGTAGAAAAATATATATACCCATCTGGTCCTTGAACAATATCTCGTACACGGCCAACATTCACATCGGATAGTTTTTCCCATGTATCAACTGACTGTCGATCACTTGTGAGTATTATTCTATAGATTCCAGTACCACGCAGTCCCCCAAAAAAAAGGTCATTTGTAAATCCAGGGAAAGTCGTGCCTTTATAAAAAAGTAACGATGCCGGAGCAACGGCTGGTGTAAAAACTAGTTTTGGTGCAATATAGCCTTCCTTCTTTTGCTCATGAGAAACAATCGGCCACCCGTAATTTCCACCCTCAGTAATCAGATTTATTTCATCTCCCCCACCTGGACCGTCAAACCCAGAAGGACCGTGATCGGTGGCCCACAGTGTGCCAGTTATTGGATCCCAATCAATACCCTGGCTGTTTCTCATTCCTAAAGCATACACTTTAGGACTACTTCCATCTGAATTCATCTGAATGATCTTACCATTCCATGATTTTGTGTCTTGAGGCAATTTTTTGTTCGTTGCATCTCCAGTTGTTATGTAAAGTTTTTTATCTGGACCAAATTTTACTCTACATCCAGCATGGTTAGGAGCTGAAGCTATCGATTCAAGTAATACTTGATCCGTCACTGTGTCTTGTTGGTCAATGAAACGAATAATCTTCAAGTTTTGATTTGTGCCGTTTTCATATGAAATACACGCGTAAAGAAGGTGGTTCTTCTCGTAGTCTGGATCGATACCCAGACCCATTAATCCTTCTTCGTCTTTTGCAAAAATATCAGAAAATGAGCGAAGTGGTTTTTCTTCCAGTACACCATCTTTGATCACGCGTATATTTCCCGATCTTTCGGTCACAAGAATTCTGTTTTTTGCCGTAAATACAATACTCCACGGTATATTCAATCCTTCTGCAATGGTCTCAACTTTATATTTTTGGTTTTTCTGAATAGTTGCTGTTATCTTCACGACTGAGGATGTATTACTCATCGGATTTACAACGGGAAGAGGAATCGCAAGGTATTTGAGCCCGATAAAGACTACTACACAAACTATAATAATTCCAACTATTTTCCAGCGCATCAGTGCGAGTATACCAAAGAAAAAAGCCTATTTCTACTTCTCAATTAAGCCAATTCTCAGATTGACACTCTATGATGTACGAAGCTAATGCTAACGGGATAGAGCTATATGTTTGATTTTATATTGCTATACGAGCTAGCATGCATCACCCCGTATGCTAGCTCGCCATAGTAGAAGTTGTTATGTACGAAAATAAGAAGATGGCTATGCTTGTTTCTTTTTTCGGAGTACATAGAGGATCCGCTCTGATCCAGGCACCCTTAGACTTTCTTTTACATTAAAGAATTCCTTAAATTCTTCCACAAAATGCTCCTCAGTATAGTCTTGGAAGATATCATCCCTATTTTCAAGTAGTTTCTGAACCATCGGATCATGTTTTGGCACAAATTCAATAATAAGGTTGACACACTTTTGAGCAAAAAAATACGCAAGAGCCGTAAATGATATATGATTTCCAATGACCAAATGATGCATGAGGGCAAGTGCTAGAATCGTGTCGGGCTCTGATCGAGTGAAAAATGAATCACGTTCTTTATTCTCCCATCCGATTGCAGGAGACGGATTAGAGATATCCATAACAAGTGGTAGAATGTTTTTTTCATTACTCTCTTTTATACTTCGATAATTATATTCAACGGCGGAAGGATCAATATCAATTGAGACAGTATAAATTCCCTTTTTTGCTGCAATTTGGGAGAAAATCCCAGCGTTAGCACCAACATCCCACAATACGCGTGAATCTATCTTTGAAAGTATTTGAGCAACATATGCCTTTTTTTTGGAAAATGACTCATTGGTATAACTTGGAAGATTTCCACTTTTATGGTAATCAGCCCACGTAGTGCCACCTGGATTCCAAGTCATCGCTTTAATACAATTTTCCAGACTCTCAATAAGACCAAGAA
>CAZYQZ010000012.1:0-13815 GCA_964649915.1 uncultured Gammaproteobacteria bacterium
CCTGCTAGTGCGCCTAACAAACCTCCGGCGACAGCTCCTGTAACCGCCCCTTGAGTAGTGATAGCAGCTACTCCAGTAAGTCCCAACGCCGCCGCGATCGGTCCACCAATCAGGAGAGCACCTACTCCAGGAATGGTTATAGCTCCGATTCCTACGAGCAATGCCGCGATTGCTCCTACCGCCCCTCCAGTAGCTGCTCCTGAAATAGTTCCTTCAGCTACGTGAACAGTCGTATTGTCTTCCAGTCTTTCACCTTCAACTGTATCTTTCATGATGATGGAAGTGTCTTTTGGGGAATATCCTGCACTACTTAGCGCACTGAGTGCTTTTTCTGCATTCACTTTCTCCGTAAATATTCCAAGTACTGTGTTATTCATAATTACTCCTTTCTCTTGAATTTTATTCTCCTTTACTATGACCGCTTTCTTTATGGTTTTTCATAACAGTACGAGCAGCAATTTCTTCTGCCCGATCTCCATATTTTCCTGACTTCTGTGCAGATTCTTTAATATGTTCATACTGACGTTGTTCCCTACTTCCTACTCCTTTTAGGTGTTTACCTGCTGGCATATGTAGTCACCTCCTTGCTAAATTCTTTTTATTCTCTAAGTATATGTAGAAAAAAATAAGAAACGATTAGGTATGCGTAAGGAACAAGTAAGAAAAGGGAGCAGGTGACCTGCTCCCTTTTATTTCTATGTAGTATTTTTATTCTTGCGCTTGTGATTTTTGATTTACCTCTGTCTCAGCAATTTCAGTTAACTTCTTATCCGTTGCCTCCTCTTCCCTTAATGTTTCAAGGAGAAGTTTAAGAATTTCACTCTTACTATCTAATTGCTTTACGTGTGCTATTGCTGAGCCATATGCCGCAATTTCATAATGCTCAACTCTTTGTGCTGCTGCGATAAGCGCACAATCAAGAGAGAAATTTTTATCTTCCTTTAATACTTCATCACCCTCCATAAGGAGTCCTTCCATACCTTTACATAAAACGCCACCCAAAGAAACGTTAAGGATTTTTCCAACTTTTTCCAAACGCTTAATTTGACCTTCCGTTTCCTTCAAATGTTTTTTGAACCCTTCTTGTAACTGAGTCGATGATACGCCTTTTATCATCTTTGGTAGAGCTTTTGTAATCTGTCTTTCTGCACTATAAATATCTTTTAATTCATGTAAGATAACATCATCTAGTGATTGTAATTTCATATAAAACTCCTTACTCAATGTTTATAAAATATGTGTAATAACCCAAAAAAGAACTAAAACCCCCAGTGGTACTCCAAGTATTCCAGCGATAATATATCCCATATTTATAACCTCCTTCTCCACTAGAGTACTTCTATTACATAAAGAATCCATCTCAATCACGTAAGAATAACGTAATAGGAAGAATATCTTTTTTGACAATTCATATTTCAGCACTTTTTTAGTAATTCAATATATACTAAGATCTTCCTATGCATAGAGGTGTTGCGACATTCACACTAGATTATGGAAAATGTCCCCCATGGCTGTTTGAACGCATGGTGAAGCTCAGTCGAGAGATGATTCGGGTGCTCATTGAAGAATATGGACCTGATAAATTTATCCGTAGAATTGCTGATCCGGTATGGTTTCAAGCACTCGGCACTGTACTCGCTTTTGATTGGAATGCATCCGGTCTAACAACTGTTCTTACTGGCGCTCTCAAGGAGGCACTTCGTTTCCATGAGCAAGAATGGGGGGTATTTATTTGCGGGGGAAAAGGAAAAACATCTCGCAATACTCCAGATGAAATTGCTCGGTGGGGAGAACAACTTGCACTCCCACAAACTTCCGTTTCACAGCTTGTATATAACTCACGTATGTCTGCTAAGGTTGATAGCGCTCTCGTTCAAGATAATTATCAACTCTACCATCATGCCTTTTTCTTCTCTAAAACGGGGGCGTGGGCTGTTGTCCAACAAGGAATGAACACTGTAAATAAGACGGCTCGTCGATATCATTGGTACGATACTATCGTCACGAAACAATCAAATAAGACTAAGAACTTTATCGAAGAACCACATACTGGAATTGCTTCTCAAGAAAAAGTACGTAGCGTACTTGATTTAACTTCTTCAAAAAGTACAAAAAATCGTGAAGTTTCAACTCAACTTGTACAATCAGGATTTAAACAAATTTTAAAAGATCTCACGATACTGAGACGTCACTCTTCATCTCTCTCTCAAATGCTGAACTTTGATGTGAATACAGAAAACCACACTGTCCTTCATCTAGAAAACACAGAATTTCATCACCACCCTGTAGAGTTTGAGCAACTCGTACACAGTCCATATATTAGTAAAATTTTGGAGAAAGTCTCAACTGACAAGCCAAAAAGTTATGAAGAGTTACTAGCAACACCAAAAGTCGGAGGACGAACAATGCGGGCACTGGCTCTTATATCTGAAGTTATCTACGGAGCAAAACCATCGTATGAAGATCCTGCTCGATATAGTTTTGCGCTTGGAGGAAAAGACGCTACGCCTTATCCTGTTGATACTACTACATACGACCAGTCTATTACTATTTTGAAGCAAGTCGTTGGGAAAACACATCTACCAACACAAGAAAAGGATAAGATGCTTAATCAATTAGAAAGAAAAATAGACTCATAACAATACCACACTGACTCACCTACATATCGGAAGTGCTATTGTTTTATTTGCAAAACTACTTTACCTTGAGGATGTACTTCTTGTTGATAGATAAATGCTTCTTTTGCCTGAGTAAGTGGAAATACTCGGTCAACATGAACTTTCAACTTCCCAGAATCTACCAGTGTGGAGAGACGATTTAAAGTCGCTGAATCGGTTTTCGTGAATTGTCCAATAGCTGTAACTTCATATTTTTTTGCAAGATCTTCATTTGGTTTACCTACCATCGTTACAAGAATTCCACCTTTTTTTAACACTGCGAAAGATTTATCCATTACTTCCCCACCTACTGTATCAAAAACTGCATCGACTTCTTTCACGACTTCTTCAAACTTGTCTTTTTTATAATCTATTACTTCATCGGCTCCTAATTCTCGCACAAAGTTTTTATCTTTCATGCCAACTGTTGTTATGACATATGCGCCCCGAGCTTTTGCAAGTTGAATTGCGAGATGACCAATTCCCCCTGCTCCACCATGTATGAGGATTTTTTGTCCTTTCTGTAAACTCACATGCTCTTCTATAGCTTGGATCACGCTGGTTCCCACAAGTGGTAATGTACCCGCCTCCCCAACAGGGGAGGTCTTGGGAATGAGAGCTGTGTTTTTCGTATTTGCCGCTACATACTGCGCCATAGAGCCAGAACCGCCGTTGAGAATTATGGCCTGTCCGTATACCAAGTCACCAACCTTATATTGTGTCACACCATCAGCTATCTCTATGACAACACCGGCAAAATCTCCTCCTAGGGTAATCGGAAAAGGGAGCGGTGCCATTTTCTGTAAATATCCGGCCCGTATCTTCCAATCAATCGCGTTAATACTTGCTGAGTAATTTCCAACGAGTATCTGTTCTTTTTTCAAGGGAGGTTTAGGAGCGTTTTCACTCACTTCTATAACTTCATTTCCACCGTACGTATTGATTTGTGCTGCTTTCATAAATGTCTATTTTATTTAATTTTTTATATATTACTATAAAAAATATAGTACTCCTATACCTATTGTTTGTCAACGATGCTTTAACATACTCTAGTATTCATAGTTCCGGTTATGATACTTTTAAAAAGATAAATGAATACTCGAGACATTCTTTATACGCGCTTATCTAATCACGGACTTCTCGGAGAACAACTTTCTACAGTAGAAGACGTGGTATCTAGGCTCGGAGCAGTACAGGCACAGGATTATCCCAGTGCAAAATGGGCACTCTATCAAAGAGTTAAAAAAATTGAAGACACTAATATCGAGGATGCTTTCAATAAAGGTAAGATTCTTCGTACTCATGTTCTTCGCCCTACTTGGCACTTCGTTACTCCAAAAGATATAGGATGGATACTTACTCTTACTGCCCCTCGGGTTCAAGCCTTTAACCGCTATTATTATCACCAGTACGCCTTAACGGAGGACGTGCTTAAAAAAAGCACTCTTCTTCTGGTAAAAGCACTCCAAGGCAAAACATATTTGACACGCATTCAACTTTCTTCCTATTTAGAAAAAAATGGAGTAAAGAATGAGGGTTTACGCATGGGTCTTATTCTTCTTTTTGCAGAATTGGAAGGTGTTATCTGTAGTGGCCCCAGAATAGGTAAACAATTTACCTATGCGCTCTTAAATGAGCGAATACCCCACGTTCCAGTCGTTTCATTTGACACAGCATTAGCGGAGCTGGCTAAACGATATTTTACAAGTCATGGCCCTGCCCAGATCAAAGATTTCTCCTGGTGGTCAAGTCTCACTGTGGAACAGGTAAAAAGAGGATTGCTTTTTAATAAAGATAATCTTACAAATGAGGTTATTGATGGAAAAACGTATTGGTTTTCCAAATCTCAATCCCGACTTGTAAAAGATCTGCCTTGTGCGTTTCTCTTACCCAACTATGACGAGTATACAATCTCCTATAAAGATCGAAGTGACTTTCTAAAAAATGATTATTCCAAAACACTTACTCTAAAAAGAAATCTCATCTTCAACCACTCAATTATTCTTAATGGACAAATAATAGGGGGATGGAAACGAGCCATACAAAAAAATATTCTCGTATTTACTTATCACTTCTTTACTCCAGTTACGTCAGCTGAAAAAGCCATGGTGATAGCAAAAATAAAAAAGTATGGAGAATTTCTCAACACTTCTGATATCCTCTTAAAAGAAGTTGCTTCTTAGATATGAAAAGGAAACTTAGCATACTTGGTTTTACCACCCAACTGCCTCTCTATTCTCATAAGACGATTATATTTCGCAACTCTTTCTGAACGAGCTGGCGCACCAGTCTTTATTTGTCCAGTACCCATTGCAACAGTCAAATCTGAGATAAAATCATCTTCAGTTTCGCCACTTCTATGAGAAACAATCGATGCCATGCCATGCTTTCTTGCAAGAAGAATTGCATCTATAGTTTCTGTGAGAGTACCAATCTGATTGAGTTTGATAAGAATTGCGTTGGTTGTTCTATTGTTTATACCTTTTTGTAATCGCTTTACATTGGTAACATATAGGTCGTCTCCAATTGTTTGCACTCGAGCGCCATTAACCTTCGTAAATTTTTCAAATGCACTCCAGTCATCTTCCGCGAAAATATCCTCCATCGAAATGATAGGATATTTCTCTGTCAGTTTCTGTAAAAACTCTATCAACTCATCACTCGTGACGGTTTTTCCCTCTTTATTTAATTGATACTTTCCGTCCTTGTAAAACTCTGATGCAGCAGCATCTATGCCAAGATTGATATCTTTCCCCAATAAGTATCCCGCTTTTTCAATCGCTTGAGACAATAATTGAAACGGCTCTTCGTTAGTTGCGACGTTGGGAGCGTACCCACCTTCATCTCCAACAGTGGTTGCGTATCCTTTTGCCTTGATAATTTTTTTTAATATTTGATATACCTCAGCGTTCATACGAACTGCTTCAACAATGGAAGCGGCACCAATTGGAAAAATCATGTATTCCTGGATATCGGTTGCCCAGTTGGCGTGTTTACCACCATTCATGACGTTCATTTCGGGAATAGGCATGATGTATGTACCATTAAAATCAGGATTAAATTTTACAAGGTATTCATACAACTCTTTTCCTTCAGATGCGGCTTGTGCACGCGCACTACTAAGAGACACCGAGAGAATGGCGTTTGCCCCAAGTTTCGATTTATTTTCTGTTCCATCAAGGTCAATCATAGTCTGATCAAGTAATTTTTGATCTCCCGCATCCATACCTATCACCGCTTTTGAAATCTTAGTATTTACATTTTCAACTGCAGTAAGAACTCCAGTTCCGGCGTATCTTTTCATATCTCCATCTCGAAGTTCGACCGCCTCATATTTTCCTGTGGACGCACCAGAGGGAACTGCTGCCCAACCTTTAGCTCCATCCTCAAGAATGGTGAGTGCCTCAACTGTAGGGTTTCCTCGACTATCAAGAATTTCCTGTGCATGAATAGATTTTATTTTCATATATTTCCTTTCTTAATAACGTGATTATACTTGCTTAAACACCTCAGTGATCTTCATAGTATACGACATACCTTTATTTTTCCCAACTGTTCTTTTGCTATAATTGCCCATAAGAATATGCAGGAAGTAAAAAATATCATAGGGATTATCGCAGTAATTCTCGTCTTTATCGGATACATCCCCTACCTTCGAGACGTAATAAAGGGAAAGACGATTCCACATATCTATAGCTGGTTCCTATGGGGATTTGTATCAACGATCGCATTTGCGCTTCAAATCAGTGATAACGCCGGAATCGGAGCATTTGTGACTCTGGCTGCAGCTATAATGTGTACTCTTGTCGCTGTTTTATCATTCAAACATAAAGGGAAATGGGACATTACACTGATTGACACACTTTTTCTTCTACTTGCATTTATATCACTTGGTATATGGCTATTTGCAAAACAACCAGTCGTTTCAATAATTCTTACAACTACAACTGACATACTAGGATTCGTACCAACTGTCCGGAAATCTTGGAATAGACCGTATAGTGAAACGCTTTCTCTTTATAGTCTTAATACGTTTCGTTTTGGTCTTGCAATTATTGCTATCCAAAACTACTCGATTATAACAACCCTATATCCTATCGTATGGCTACTTGCAAACGGACTGTTTGCGCTTATGCTGATTCTTAGACGATCGTCACTTCATGAGAATCAAAATGAATAAAGAGAAAAATATACATAGATGTGAATGGGCAGGAACAGATCCCCTTATGGTTTCATATCATGACCAAGAATGGGGCGTGCCCGTACATGATGACCGCCTTCTATTTGAATTTCTAATCCTTGAAGGTGCACAAGCTGGACTTTCCTGGAATACAATTTTGAAGAAACGAGAAAACTATCGAAAAGCTTTTGACTCTTTCGATGTAAAAATAATTGCGCAATATGATGAAGGAGAAATAAAAAAACTTCTTTTAAATTCAGGAATTGTGAGAAATAAACTAAAGATACAGGCAACAATTGCAAACGCAAAAGCGTATATGCTTATACAAAAAGAATATGGAAGTTTTGATAGATATATATGGCAATTTGTATCAAATAAAACTATCAAGAATACGCTATCTCGTTTGAAAGATTACCCAAGTAAAACGAGTGAGGCGGAGAGTATGAGTAAGGATTTATTAAAAAAAGGATTTCGCTTCGTAGGACCAACTATTTGCTATGCTTTCATGCAAGCAACAGGAATGGTAAACGACCACCAAATGAATTGTTTTCGGTATAACCAAGTATAAAAACTATCCCGAGGAAGAAATAGCTGTTTCTTTATTTTACGAGCGAGGTGCAATATTTACATCTTCTTGCTTTCAAAGGAATAAGACTTAAGCATTCACTACAAGTTTTGTCACT
The DNA here is from genome assembly GCA_964649915.1 of uncultured Gammaproteobacteria bacterium. Taxonomy (GTDB): domain Bacteria; phylum Patescibacteriota; class Microgenomatia; order 2-02-FULL-39-11; family 2-02-FULL-39-11; genus CAZYQZ01. Next base: position 7,521 of record CAZYQZ010000012.1, read on the forward strand.
TGTATCAACTTTTTCACCTTTTTTTAGTTTTGCCATTATTTTGTTCATTGGAAGAACTATCAAAAAGTAAACAACTGAAGAGATAATAAGAAACGAGATAAGTGCATTAAGAAAATCTCCGATCATAAATTTACTACTGTTTACAGTAAAGTAAATGTGGGAAAAATCCGGCTGACCACCAAGCGCTCCAATAAGTGGTGTAATAATATCTTTCACAAGTGCATTCACTATTGCCATAAATGCACCACCGATAACAACTGCAACTGCGAGATCTACCACATTTCCTCGAAGTAAAAAATCTTTGAATCCGTTCATAGGAGCAATTATAACACCAGTTTCAATACATGCCGAATAGTACGCCCGTCTTACTATTAGAGTATAATACACTCACGTTAGACTACTCATTCTAGCAATATAATGAAAATACGATCCGCAAAATTTATTCGAGGAATAACTGGAACCAGTGATATATTGTATGATGGGAAATTCCAAGTCGCATTTCTAGGACGGTCAAATGTAGGTAAATCTACGCTTATAAATACACTCTGTCAGAAGAGCGAGTTAGCAAGGTCAAGTTCACACCCTGGAAAAACGATCCGGATGGACTTTTTTCTTATCAATAATCTTTTTTATTTCGTCGATTTTCCGGGATATGGATATGCTAGTCGTTCTCAAGATAATCGAGATAAACTAGCAAAAATGATATTGTGGTATCTTGTCTACTCCGAAGTACCACAGAGAATGGTTTTTCTGATTATAGATGCAAAAGTCGGAATTACAGCCTTCGATAAGGATATGCTTCGTATACTCTCTGAACAACAGATTGATCACTTCATAATTGCAAACAAAATAGACAATCTTCCGATGAGCCAGAAAACACAACAACTCAAGCACATTCAGCAAGAAAGTGGAGGAATTGAAATCATTCCTTTTTCCAGTGTAAAAAAGCATGGAAGGGACGATGTTTTGTTAAAAGTAACACCATATTTACCTCCATTAATGTAATAATCCCTATGAAACTCGGGATCTATCGACACTCTAAAACCAATAATTTATACCGTGTGCTTGCACTAGCAAAACACTCAGAAACGCTTGAAGATCTTGTCGTATATGAATGTCTCTATGAAAATCTAACAAGCAAATATTGGGTTAGACCTCTTTCGATGTTTACTCAAGAAATCGAGATCAATGGTAATCGAGTTCCTCGTTTTGTTTACGTCGGAGACTAGTATCTCAATTCCAAGTAGTATGAAATAATACTAACAGAATGAAATCCCTCGTATACGCATTTATTCTTTTCATCGCTGTCTTTCTTGTATTGAATTATCAAGCGGAGCGTGGATCTCTTGAACCATGGGATGAAGCATGGTATGCGAGTATCGCTCGCAACGTAGTACGAGGGAAAGTATTACCACTTATGTATAACAATTCAATATACGTAGATCACCCTCCTCTTGGATTTTGGATTGAAGCAGCGTTTATTAAATTATTTGGGGAATCAGAACACAGTGCCCGACTACCATCTGTAATTTTTGGAAGCGCAAGCATCGCACTAGTCTTCTTAATAGGATTAAAAATCTCAAATACAACTACTGGTCTTATTGCCGCTATAATTCTTCTGACATCACGTTGGTTTCTACTTCGTACGAGAACAGGCAATCTTGAATCTCTTCTTATTTTTTTAGAACTTACAGCTATCTATTTTTCCTGGGACGCAAAACATATTCGCAGCATTTTTCTATCCTGGTTTTTCCTTTCCCTTTCCCTGCTTACGAAAACGTTTGTTTCACTGAGTCTCCTTCCACTCCTTTTATATAACACGATGATATTTTTAAAAACATACAAAACTACTAAGCAGTCTGTCGTCTTAGTCATTATTCTTTTTGGACTGCCAGTAGGTCTTTGGTATTTCTACAATATATATGTTTTTGGGAATTGGTTTCTCATACGCAATATTTATACTGTAGCAATGAGAGATGGTGGAACAGGTATAATCTCTATGCAGACTCTTGCAAACACTCTCCTTCTTTTTCGATCGGTTGTTCACCGATGGTATGCTCCCTTTTTTATTTCATACATTCTGTCTCTTCTGTTTTTTTTCAAGAATCCAAACACTAAACGCGTGCTTCTCTATTCTACCTTTCTGACCATCCCGTATCTTCTTTCATCTAAAACAAAATCATGGCACTTAATACCCCTTATTCCTGCAGTTTCACTAGTTATCACAAACTGTATTTCTCACTGTATACAAAAATGTAAGCAGTATGTACCTTTCTGTAATGGGGTCGTTCTTATCTGCATTATAGCTATTGGAGTACTCTCATTCAGGGAATATCTTCCAGACGTATATGGAAAAGATAATTCTGAGTCTGATCAAAAGAAAATTGGAGACATCATCAAAGATCTTCCTGGACCCGTTTATCTGGATGTCTATAAAAATCTTGAACCACGGATGATCTATTATGCCGATCGATCTGTCATCATTTTAGATCCATTACTTAAAAATAGAATCTCAAACTTACAAAGACCATATACATACATTACAGAAAAAATTAACAACCAACCGGATTGCGAGTTAATACTAGAGTTAAACGATGTGAAGACATTCCAATGTAATTAATTACATTTCGTCATAACTGTACACGTATCATTGTTATATCTAATGAGATAGAATAAAGATATGGAAAACAGTTTTGTATCAACAGTTTCGATAGTAATTAATACCTCTCCGACAGGAGTCTGGGAAGCACTCACCACCCCTTCGATTATTAAGCAGTACTTTTTCGGTACAGATGTCACTTCTGACTGGAGGGTCGGAAGTCCGATTATTTATACTGGAGTTTGGCAGGGAAAAAAATACGAAGATAAAGGGATAGTTCTTGAAAATATACCAGAGAAACTACTAAAAACTACATACTGGAGTAGTATGTCGGGACAGAAAGATGTGCCAGAAAACTACAAGACAGTAACGTATGAACTTATTCCAGAAAATGTCGGGACCAAGTTTACTATTACCCAGGATAATAATGCGTCAATTGAAGAAAAAAATCATACACAAGAAAACTGGAAAATGATACAAAATGCTTTAAAAAAACTCCTTGAAAAATAGAAACCTCTACGTTGAATACTTGCATCATCTGGTAGAATCAGTATCATGCCACAAATTCCAGAGTATACTCTTATCCGGGCACACCGTAGTAGCATATCGCTGCAAATAACTTCTTCCGGGGAAATTATAGTCAAGGCCCCCTACTTGATTCCAAGCTTTCTTATTAATAACTTTCTGATGGATAAATATGATTGGATTCAAAAAAGGCTCCAACATGGACATGCTCACACGAAAAGGAAACATCAATATCTCGATGGCGAAGAATTCATGTATCTGGGAAATATAGTAAAGTTACGCTTTGGGAATTTTCGTGAAATCTCAGTTACAGACACGTTAAATTTTCCACAATTTCTTTCTTTCCGTGTCAAAAAAGAATTGGAAAATTGGTATATGACTCAAGCAAAAAAACTTATTCAAAATCGAGTTGTCTACCATGCAAAATTAATGGGTACAACATATAAAAAGATATTTTTTTCTGATACTAGCTCAAAATGGGGGTCGTGCTCCCCAGATAATACACTACAGTTTAATTGGCGACTTATCATGGCGCCTATCCTAGTTATAGATTATGTAGTAGTACACGAATTGGTGCATACGTGGGAGAAAAATCATGGAAACGAATTTTGGAGATTAGTCGCGCAATACAAACCCGCCTATAAGCAATACCGCAAATGGCTTAATGAACACTCTGGGAGACTCTCTATTTAAACTAAAGATGTTCCCTTTCTTGACTTACGATTTAAGATGTGGCTTACTTGATATAGATATACTACTGCCATGGCTAAAAGAAAAAAACTTAAACAACCTAGTTTCGATCATACCGGAAATCCGGCACCCTTAGGTCTGCTTGGTTTTGGGATGACTACCGTTCTTCTTAATCTTCATAATGCAGGAATTTTTGAAATGAATGCAATGATTCTTGGAATGGGTGGATTCTTTGGAGGAATGGCGCAGATTATTGCAGGAATTATGGAGTGGGAAAAAGGAAATACTTTTGGTACCACTGCGTTTATTGCCTACGGCTTTTTTTGGCTTAGCCTTGTTGCTCTGATTGTACTTCCAATTTTTGGAATTTCCTCTGCCCCAGGGGCAACTGCGATGGGTTCATATTTACTTATCTGGGGTATATTGACACTCTTCCTTTTTATTGGGACACTCCGACTTAATCGGGCACTTCAATTTGTGTTTGGCTCGCTAACAATTCTTTTTTTCCTCTTGGCACTCGGAGATTTCAGTGGTAACGCAACAATTAAACTCGTTGCTGGAATTGAAGGAATTATTTGCGGTATATCAGCAATTTATACCGCCTTGGCTCAAGTGCTTAACGAAGTATATGGAAAAAGTATTCTTCCCCTCTACCCTGTAAAAAAGAAATGAATATCAATCTGACTTTTCATCAAGTAGTGTTTTAATTCTAACAATCGTATTCCAATTTCTCGTAGTAACATTTTTTCCAAATTCTTTTTCAATAATACTCATAGCGTCAGTTGTGTTTCTATTTCCAGAAAGTACCAGCACAGTACAAACCTCAGTTGTGGTTACTTTAATAATAGAAAAATCTTTCTCCTTACTCTCGTAGGGAATACGCAGATTACTTTTCACCGCTTGGGAAAGAAACGTAACGTATAACCGGGTCAGTGGAGTTACCGAAATACCCATAAACGGATCTGATTGAACAAGACTCAGAATATCCACTTTTCTACGTATCAGTACAGCAACAATGAAACCAAACTCCTCCTGTATCGCCTTTTCTATTTGCTCTTTAATGAGAGAGACGTTCTCAACTGAAGAATCAAATATAACATTACCACTGACAAGGAGAGTACGTACATTTTTAAATCCCTTCGTTGTCAGAATTGTAGACAGTTTGGACATCTTGACCATTTTATTTCCTCCCACGTTTATACCTCGAAGAAATGCTACGAATGTTGTTTCTTTAATCATGAAATTTTTGCTGTTTTTCTAGCATGATGACAATTTTTTCTATGCGTGCCTTTTTCGTTTCTTCTTTTTTAGCGGTTTGAAGACGCCAGGCAATCGCATATCTATTTGATTTGGTAAGTGTCGAAAAAAAAGATTCTGCTCTCTTGTGCCTTTTCAATACTTCATAAAACTCTTGTGGGATAGTTGCTGTGCTTGGTGAATCATAGGCCTGATTCCACCTTCCATCTTTCTTTGCTTCTTCAACAACTCTCAACCCTGATGGTCTCATCTTTCCCTCTTTTATAAGTTGTTCTACATGGTTTGTATTAATTTTCGACCAAATACTTTTGGATCGCCTTGGAGTAAATTTCTGAAGGTAGGATAACTCATCGTACCGTTTCGTTTGACTATCTATCCATCCAAAACAAAGCGCGACAATAAGCGCTTCATCGTATGTTATGGACTTCATCTGTGCATACTTTTTATAAAATCGTATCCAAACACCACTCACCTTCTCTCCATTTTCTAAAAGCCACTGCTCCCAGTCCCTTTGTCCTTTAAACGCCTTGATAGGATAGTCCGGTTTCATTTATTTCTTCACTGAGTCTGTAACATCCTTAAAATCATATAAGTGCATTGCGTCAAGATAAATATAATTTTTATCAGGCACCAATGGCAAGCTGGTTCCAAAATATAAATTGAAAACATATCTGAACGTATTCACTGAAGTTGTAGATTCCGATAGTGTTTCGGTATCAATGCCTGGCAAATAATACGCTGAGAGGATCGGAAACTTCTTTTGTAATATTTCGGGGGTTGCGCTCTGCCAGTTTTCAGATGGTGAAAGTAGTCCCGCAATAAACTTCGCGCCTTCATCAGTTTGAAGGAGAATAATCGGGGGACTTGTCGAGTCTTTCAGTATGATATCAATCGTTGCCTCCAACTTCTTATTGATACAGTTTACTTGATCAGTATAATTTTTTTCCTCAGGTTGATTCCAGTTCTGATTATAGGATGTGAAATTACATTCTTTATCAAACACATACGGTCCGTGTGGAGCAATAATATGTGCGAAGACAAATTTAGGTCCTGGCTGCTTTACAATATCCTGAAGAACCTTAAACTGATATAAGATAATTGCCCGCTTATCTTCATCAGATTCACCTATAACTTTATCAGGAATTATTTTCTTTAATATCGGATCAAGCATAGTTGATTTAAGAGCTGTGTATGAAAATAAAAAAATACAATAATAATTTACAT
>CAZYQZ010000013.1:0-9760 GCA_964649915.1 uncultured Gammaproteobacteria bacterium
TTCTGTCAAGAAGATAGTTAATCATAACGGTGCCATCAGTACTTAGAAGTTTTTTTAGATTTTTAAGAAATTTGACCTGAGCGTGAGAAACAATATTATTTTTTCCAATATACAAATCTATAATAATCAGATCAAATTGCTCTTCTCTATCAACATGTTTTGCCACCCATCGAAATGCATCGTCAATATAGATAGTAACATCATCATAGGATAATCCGAAGTATTTTTCACCCACTCGTATCATTCCCTTATCTAAGTCTACCCCTACAATCTGAATTCCAGGACATTCTTTTCGTAATAGTTGAATTACCGTTCCCCCACCTACTCCAAGTAATAAGCATTTCTTGACAGTCTTCTTACTTTTTTTCACGTTTCTTACTGCATGCTCCCAAATATTACTCACAAGTCCCCCGCTTTGAGCGATTCCACCAACAGAGATATATCGGTGTCCAAATTGTTCTATCACTTGTATTTCGCCATTTACTGAAGTTGTTTCTCTTGCGATAACATGAGGAAATAAATATCTATAGAGTTGGGAGAAGACCATATACTACTTAAGTGTTGTTAATAGAATCGGATACTTCCCACCCGGCTTACTCGCTTGAAGGAGTAATTGTAATGGGAGCTGCTCTGGTATAGTATTATGTTCTTTTAACACAATAAAAACCTTTTCCTTTTTCGCCCTATCAAAAATTTCCTGATCTAGCACCGAAAGTGGCCACCGAGGAACGATCGTGACATTTTTATCGTTCCAATATTCTAATAAGAATCCGTAATGATACAAACCAAACGTTCCTTGTGTCACAATTGTAATCGGACCAATACTTTTTTCTTTATTTAGATATGAAAATATTTCAGCCAGCCCATATCCTGAAGGTTGCTCTGAAATGTATTGATGATAATCAGTTGGAGGTATCACTGCTTTTGGAGGGTCTTGAAGAAGAAAATAGCTTGTTTTTATCGAAGGGAACAAGATTGTAATAATTAAAAAAAGTATAACAACCCGGAAGTTTACAAAGATACGCAGAACTTCATAAAGTAAATATGAAATGACAATAATAAAATATGGGGTTGTAAAAAGAATATATCTAGGAAATATTTCTCTCCCGAATGTCGCAAGGAAAAAAATTGGTGTAAACCACAATATCAAAAGCGTAACAGCATCCCTTTTGTGTTTTACAAATAAATATATCAATCCAACAGTTCCTAAAATAAACACTGGCAGAGAGTAGTACGATATGATCCAAGAAAAAAATCCATGTAAATTACCATACGTTAGCTCAAATGGATTTCTCAGAATTTTTTCCCACGGTTGCTGAAACTGCTGATTCTTAGCATCCATGAGGTAATATACTTTCGATAATCGCTGAATATTATTCATTATTTCACTGGTAAGAAGAGGAATACCTATATATATAATGTGGGGAACTATACTTTTACTCTTCCGGGAGGTATAGCTATATATAAGGTACACAAGTGGAGTTAGTGCCACAAATATAATAGCGGTTGGTTTAAAAAGAAAACCGAGACCAAGAAAAATTCCCCATAAAAGTGCATCTTTATATTTTCGTGTTTGAGAAGTTTTTATTGAAAAATATACCGCCCAGACTAAAACACTTGAAAGTGGACCGTCAAAAAGAGCCATACGATCATACAAGAGTATAAAAGGTGAAATAATCCAAAAAATACACGCAAGATAAGCGATGGGAGTGGATCGAAATAACAATTTCGTCAGCTTATATATACCCCACATTCCAAAAAGTCCAATTATAACTACCGGCAATCTACCTGCTAATAAATATAAATGCGATGGAAGTATCGAAAGAAACGCGCTCATTAGCCAAACAAGAAGGGGTGGTTTTCCGTCTGTGAGAGATATAAACCAATGAGATTTTGTTTCAACAATATATTTTGCCCAGTAAATATAAATTGCCTCGTCGGTAAAAATTGGCAAAATAAGAAGTTGATACAGTCGAGTACACAGATAAAAAATCGATATCAAAAAGAAGGCCTTAGGAAATTCGAAGATGCGTTTCACTTTTTAATTGTATCATAGGACTTACGCAGGATCATTTTATGCGAGAGCTTTCTTGTATCGATTAAGACTTATTCTCACAATCTCTTTCATAAACGTTGCATAGGTATAGCCAGCAGCTTTTGCACTTCGTACAGCCCCATCCTGTGGACCAATGCCAGGATTTGCGTTAATTTCCAAAAAATATGGAATATTTTCCTCATCGAGTCGAATATCAATTCTTGCATAATCACGACAACCACAGGCTTTATAAGCATCAACTGCAAATTTTTTGATCTTCTTTTCTATTTCTTCATCTAGTACTGCAGGACAAATTCCGATTGTGTCCAAATAACTTGACGATTGTTCCATCCATTTAGCATCGAAATCAACTATTTTCCATTTTTTGTCATTGTCAAACGACTTTCCAAATACTATTTCTGATATGGGAAGAATTCGCAAGTCATTTCCATTACCAACAATCGTGACATTTAATTCTCGGGTATTAATAAACTGTTCTACCAGAATAGGCTCATGGTATTTTTTAAATAATTGAGATACTTTTCTATATAATTCTTTTTCATTTTGAACGACTGAGTCGTTGTGGACACCTAAGCTACAGTCTTCTAGCTGTGGCTTAACAAAAAGTGGGAACTTCATATGTTTTTGCAGTAAATCATTTTCTGACATAAATACTTGGTAATAGGGGGTTGGGATTTTCTTATTAAGAAAGATCTTCTTTGTTGCTACTTTATCTGTCGTAAGTTCTATTCCCAACCCATTGGCTCCAGTATAGGAGGCGCCAATTTTATCTAACAGATTGGGTATTTCATGTTCTGTTTTTGCAATAGATCCTATTCCATAACACAAGTTTATAAAAATATCAGTTTTATACGTGAGAAGATCTGTAAAGTTCTTTTCTGTGATTTTGAAAATCTCTACTTGAAGACTTTCATTTTTTAATGCACGATATATCTCTTGCGCTGTTTTTACGCTATCCTCATCTGCGAGAATATCGTCTGGTTCTCCACTGGAAAGTTCATTTACTTGGTTATACAAGATAGTGATCTTAGTTTTTGGTGAACGCGTAGAGTCAGGAGGTTTCTTTTTTTTCTGGACAGTTATTTCTTGCATGATAGAAAAGATTCGTAATAGAGAAAGAATAGCAAATAGAAAGTCTTTGTCAAGAGTTTATTATCTATACCGTGAAAGTTCTTCTTCGTAAATTCGCAAGAGAGGTTTTTTCAACTCGTATGTCAAAGTGTTAGATGTGTGTATACCGAAAAATCTCTCTCGCAATTTTTTCTCTTTCCGACGAGCTTCTTTTAGATGATTTCTTACAAACTCAGTCATAAGTTCGCCTTTTACTCCCTTTTGGTATGCCATAAGAAAGGCGAGTAATTGTTCATCTCTCCCTAATCCACTTTCTGAGTATGCACTATCCTTTTTTCCTGCATTACTTTGTAGGAGACTGTATAAGTTTTTTTTCTTATTTACGAGCATATTTTCAGTAAATCCAACCCTCTTCAAAGGAATTCCAAGTGCTAGTAGAAATATATATATTCGCGCACACTTCGTACAAACTCCGCACCATCTTCTTGTTTTTGCTGTCTGTTCCTCAGCAAAACACGACATCTGATATTTACCTATTTCTGGATAACGGAAGTGTAGGATCTTCATGACCGCGAGTTCATGAATCGGTTCGATAAGGCTGGCAAAAATAGAATTACTTCCCATTGTTCTAGCCATTGCGTTTGAGGAGAGTAACCATTGGTAGCTCTGTTCAAAAACTGGATTAACTTGAAACCCCTCTTTATCTATAAAGGTTTCATTACAACTAGCTTCGTGTGCCCAAAATAAATATTTCGCCCGGGTTCCAAAAAGAAACGGAATCATCAACATCGTATACTGTGTTAATAAAAGATCCCAACCCCACCATAAACCAGTTGTCTCTCTGAGCCATCCCGCAGCAACTGGAAATATGTTTACATCGACATCAAATTCATCAAAAAACCGTTGAGCCAGTTTGTACTTATGGCGATTTTCATATGGCGATTTCGGTTCCCGGAAAAAAACTGGATATGGAATGATTCCTAATTCCTTTGACAAAGCAAATGTTAACAAAGAATCTTTGCCAAATGAAAATGGAATAACAGATCTGTTTTTATTATTTCTGTTTACATTCTTAAATCGGGCAATCTTCGGTCGTTGAGCAAACTCGATTGAAAAATGAGTATTATACAACTGCTTCAGTAACTTACTCATCGTTGCTGTATGATCTGTCAATGCAGTTTCAGGAAGTGAGTAAATCATTCCTTTAAAAAAGAACGATTCCATTACGGGAGGGGGGAAATTATAAATAATTTTTTTATGCACTCCCATTGCAAGATGCATTGTCAAAGAGTACGCGAGAGTGTCTGCGAAAGTCTGTCGATAAACGTCAGGAAATTCTTTCCAAATATAAGGAGAATACGATATAACGTAATCTTTTCGACCGAGAGTTATTTCAATTCCGCTTTTTAGAACTTTACGGTTAACCCGTAGTATTCCATTTTTCATGCTTGTCCGATCCGATCGCGGGACAGGTACGGTCGGAGCACTTTAGGAACTATGACTGTTCCATCTTTTTGCTGATTATTCTCTAAGATTACAATAAGTGCTCGAGAGATTGCAACAGCGGTACCGTTAAGCATGTGAATATACTGTGTAGACCCGTCTTGTTTTCGATATTTTATATTCAGTCTTGCTGCTTGATAATCTGTACAGTTTGACGTCGAAGTTATTTCACCCCAATCATTTCTCCCTGGCATCCATCCCTCAAGGTCATACTTTCTTACTGCAGGTGCACCAAGATCACCTGACACTATATCAACTACTCTATAAGGAATTTCCAGCTCCTGATAAATCTTTTCTTCTAGCGATAAAAGATAATCATGCATTTGAGCTGACTTTTCAGGCAAACAATAAATAAACATTTCTACTTTTGTAAATTGGTGAACTCGGTAAAGACCCCGTGAATACCGACCATATCCGCCAGCTTCAGTTCTAAAACAATGTGAGAGTCCAGCATATTTTATGGGCAGTGCCTTCTCTTCAATAATTTCATCTTTGTGATATCCACCAAGAGTTATTTCAGCTGTACCAACAAGTCCAAGATCTGTTCCCTCGATTGTGTATACCTGAGTCTCTGGTCCACGGGGTTTGAAGCCAATACCTTCAAGAACTGAAATTTTCGCCAGGTCAGGTGTTTCAATAAGAGAGAATTTTTCCTTTAAGAGAAAATCAAACGCGTATCGAATGAGCGCTTGTTCTAGTAATACTGCTTCATTTTTTAGAAAATAGAACTGGCTCCCTGTTACTTTTGCCCCTTTTTCAAAATCAATAATATCGAGTTTTTTTCCAATATCAACGTGATCAAGGGGAGTGAAATCAAATTTTGGAACTATTCCAACCTTTTTTATCTCCACACTTTCTTTTTCTTCTTTTCCAATAGGAGTATGGGGATCAAGTGTATTTGGTAATTCTAATAACAACATTTTAAGTTGCTTTTGAATTTCATCTAACTCTGGTTCCAGCTTCTTGAGTTCTTCTTTAATTTGAGAGCCGCGATTTTTATTTTCTTCGTTAAATACTTTGCTTACCTTATTTCTCTCTCCACGAAGCTCTTCAGTTTTTCCCATGAGCTCTGACCTCTTCGTATCTAAGGATAAAATTTGCTCAATATCAACCTTTACGTTTCTCTTTTCCAAAAGCGCCTTCACTTCATCAGGATTTTCTCGGATTTGTTTAATATGTATCATAGTAATTTGCCTTATTATATGCGTTTATAACTAAAATGCAATTACGATTAATCAATAAATTTTATGGAATCTTAAACATTCTATACATATTTATACTATACCGTAGTCATAATCCAAGAGATGAAGAGATCGACTGCATTGCTTCAAGCGCAATACTAATAAATTGGTCTTTTTTTATTCCAAGTTTTTCTTCACACTTTTCTATATCTTCTCGCTTTGCTCCAGCAGCAAAATGTTTGACATCCCATTTTCTTAATACTGAATCAACAGTGACAGTTGAAAGCTTTTTGTCTGGTCTCACTAATGTAACGGCAACAATAAGACCTGTTAGTTCATCACAGCAAAAAAGTGACCATTCCAGATTATTTTTTGGAGGATTCTCGCCTGTATGTGCAAAATTATGCGACTTGATTGCACTTAATATCCGCTCGTCTGTCTCACCTAGTTGTACAAGCCACTGAGACATCTTAATCGTGTGAAGGGCAGGAGTATCTTTTACCTCCTCATAATCCCCATCATGAAGTAGTCCAACAATCCCCCAAACGTCTTCATCTTCTTTGAAATGCCGCGCCAACGCTTTCATGACCACTTCCACAGAAAGACAGTGGCGAATGAGATTTTTATTTTTCATATGAGAGTTAAGAAGTTCCCATGCTTGAGTCCTTGTTATCATGTAATCACTCCTTCCATTTCAAGTGTTCCCCCACAATATTTCATAATTATTTCTATAGATTCTCTAAGACTTCTTGAAACCATATCTGGAGTAACATCGTACACACCGTCAATATTAAGCCAAAGATTTTGTGTTTTTTCAGTTACCATTGTTCTTTTGGCGTCACGAAAATTAAAGTCGATATTATATCCGCCTATTTGGTCGTAATAAGCGATTTCCTTCTCTGTGTATTTTGTCGGCTGTTCATCTCCAAGTAAGAGTATTTCATCTCCCCTATTTGCATAGCGAAGAGTTGTCGGAAACTTAATTTGATCAAGGTCAAACGCACCTACTGAAACTCTATTTTTCATAACCACGATGTTGTAAGCGTCCACACACGTATTGACATCGTACAAGCCTTTTTTTAACACCACTCTTCGAAGTAATGCTTCGGGTGAAGGACGACGAGAATGCCAGTCAATACCCATTTCTTTATATAATTTTCTATAACTTATTATTTCTGGAAATTTCCCCAACTCTTCTGTTGTCAAATTTTCAAACGTAGATAGTAATTGTTTTTTTTCATCAGCAAGTTTTTGATTAAATTTTTCAATTTGTACCCCTTTGATAATTGCTATACCAACACTTGCTGATGGATATTTTTCTTTAATTTTTGGATCCAATGAAAAAAGATCAGGTCGAGAAATTATTTCAATTGTTTGTAGAGGAGCACTACTTTTTTCAGTTTTGTTTAAAGTGAGACGATTAACAATAACATCTGACGGGAATTTCTTCATAAGCCATCCAGCTCTAGGACCATGGGGCTTATCTAATATTGAACTATAGAGCGCCTTAAACGCATCTCGTTGATCAATATGGCTGCTTTTAATAAGTTTAAATATTTCAGACTGAAGTTCTTCAGGATCTTGAGTTCTTACCCAAATAAGGGCTAATGCATTTAAAAACGCCCACTGACTATCAGTTAGATGAATCTCTCCTACTTTCTTACTTGAGATTTGATACCGGTACTCATCCGGAGCATAATTTCCAACCCAGTTAATCGCATCGGTGAGTCTATCTCCCAAAATTTTCTCTTCAGTAGCGGTGAGTGGAGATCCTTTAATTTGTGCAAATTTTTGGGATAACTGAATGTTTGGAAGTTGATAAAAATTTACAACATCTCGAAATCTGGGTAAAAATAAATTAGGAACTTTTTCTGGAATTGTATCAATTTGAGAAAGCTCAAATGCACGAGCAAGATTTTCATCTCCACCTGTATTATAAGCAATCCAACATCTATCATATTCATCAAACAGGTCTGGTATTGCCATGGTACCTTTAGGGTCGAAATTAGTCTGCTCTTTAATTCCAGACCGGGAAAATAAAAACCTTCCAAGTTCTGGAGGTAACATAGACACAAGATCATGTGCTTTTATTCCCAATCCTTTTGAAGAAGACATTTTTCTCCCACCGATTAAAACAAATTCATATGGAATTTTAAATGGAGGAGGGGTTTTAAAAACTTCCTCACACAATGCCATCGCTATATCGTACGACCCTCCTGCTGATGCATGATCCTTTCCTGCTCCTTCGATCGTAATGCCAATAACTTTCCAGTGGGCACCCCAGTCTACTTTCCAGGGTAATTTCCCGTTTCCTCCGAAGGGACTTATCTCTCCATCGTACCCACACCCGCGAGCCCATTTCACCATAGCTGGTTCACAAATATATTTGACCACTTTTCCATCCCATTTATATACACGGGTGGTTCCAAGTTTGCTGCATTTTTGACAAATAACCTGAAATGGAAGCCATCCCTTCTCTTTTTTTTTGCTTCCTGAAATTCTTTGATAGATATTTTGAATTTTTTCTGAATTATCTAAGGCAATTTTTATTACTTCATCAAATTTTCCTTCATGATACATCTGCCATGAAGACAGAGTTTTTGCTTCTACACCAAAACTACGAAAAGAATTAATAAAATCGCTACTAAATAACTGGGCCATAGTGTTATAACGGGGATCAGGAGAGGGAGCCAGAGCTAAAGGATATCCTAGATACTGGGAATGGGTTTTTATTAGTTCGTCAGAGAGCCCGTCCACTGGATCGAAATCATTTATTACAAAGGTAAAAGTAACGTCTTGCTTCTGATCTTTTAGTGCTCGAAAAATAATACTGTGAACGATAGGTCCCATGAGTGATCCAACATGAGCAAACCCTGAGGGAGTTTTCATATCATCCACCCAAAAAGGGGTATGACGCCTAGAATTTATGATTTCTTTTGCAATTTTGTCTGCCCAAAACATAGATTGTCTTATTGTATCATTCTAATTATTATTTTTGTACTTCCCAAGTATTTCAAAATCTACATAGCATAATTATATCTTCTGTCATATATACCAAAAGTGTATGTAGTATGTACTATACTTGTTTATCCTTGAAATATAATTTCTGATCTTCTTGCCTTCGGCATATCGGGAACAATTCTATCAAGATGCTTCATACAACTTTCCATAGACTTAAATTTCATTGGTTTATTTGTCCGTAAACTACATTTGGGAAGCTCACCTAAACCAAATGAAATTCCCCAGGAAGAAAGCGCATCGGTATTTATCTTTCTTCTATATAGCGATAGGTCAATTAGGGCAAAAAGTAAACTTAACTTTTCTGGAATCGGCAGATCTAAAGAATACCTCCTTGCTGGACTATCAGCAATTGGACGACTCCCCCAAGGCTTAATATCTCGTATGATTCTACTTTGAAACTCGTCTCGTCTGACGGTTGATGATGACTCTCTTTCCCACATATATTTATTTTGAATACGTTTATCAGTTGGTACCATATTGATACAAAGATTTATTTCTAAAATAATTTGATAGATCCTTTTGAATATGACGATGAAGTATGTGAAGATCTGGAATATCTCTTCCTAACCATTCAGTTGTATTTCCAAATGTTTGCGCAATGGTTACCATGTCTTGAGGAAACTGAGTAGCAAGATTGGATAATCCGATGGTATAACCATGGGGTTGATTTCCAAATTGGGATGCTAGTTCCCGGCCAATCAGTGCTGTTGCGGTAAGTACTTCATCTGAGCTTTTTTCAATACCGAGAACATGTTCTTGAACCCACGCAATATTATTCTTTCCCATGATGCCATATGTTCCAGCGGCTGGAACATTTTCCATGATCCCGTTATTCTTATCGCCGTAACTACCCATCTTAGCAGTATGTACACCGGCAACATGTGTGTGCATTGCTTCTTGAAATAATTGAACGGCATGATCAATATTG
>CAZYQZ010000013.1:9770-13560 GCA_964649915.1 uncultured Gammaproteobacteria bacterium
ATATTGTTTGGAATCTTTCGTAACCATGATGAGCCGTCTACTGCTTTTTTGGCGCTTTTTGGAACTTTTTTCCCTTGTATCACGTCACTTACATCTGAGAAACGAGGACGTATACCATTTCGCTCTCCCGGATACATGTCTGGTACTGTTTCTACTACAACCGATATTTTCTTTTCTTTAGCAAGCTTTACGATTCTTTTAGCCTGCTCTTTCGCTTTGAGTGAATCGTCATGAATGTGTACAAAAAATTGTAACTTCTCGTCCCTAATTTTATCTCCCACTACTTTAAACACGTCTTCATACCAACCAAATCCGACAGTTCCATTCGTATCAGGTAGTCCAATAGCATTAATCACCTTACTTCCAAGCTTCATATTTATTTCACTGATTGCATCTATAAACTCACTAATTTCAGTTATTGGCGTATCTGTAGCATGCTCAAGACTCGCTCGAAGATGCGTGACCTTTTTCTCCTTCGCTAACTGCGCTATTTCAAATAAATCACCCTTTAACTGCGATACTGATTTTTGACTTGACCCTCCGTTTTCTGAGGAATTACCATACAGATGAAGCGCTTTTGCTCCTGCTTCTATCGCAAGACTTGCATCCTCTTTTTTCATACGCGTATGTACAGGAACACGTTCTGAAATACCCCGACTAGCCGCATGTGATAGTAGTCGTCTTACTAGATGAGCTGCGGAGGGACTTGAGATGGGTGTTGGAAGTTCCATGTAAAAATCGCGACTCTTTCCTAATACATCCATCACTTTTACGACTTCCCTCTCTACTAGATGGCATGGTGGCGCTAGCTGAGTATTAAACTTACGATCTTCATGCAATGAGTCTTTTGGCGGCGTCTGCATGGCTTCGCGATAGTTAAGAGAATATTCGGCTCTCATAGAGTGATTATAAGGAGAATTTCAACTTCGTCAATTTTTTATTATTTATTTACTATTTTTATTTAAAATGTTAAAATCTTAACATGATTACCGTTCCAGATGTGGTCTTCAAAATTGTTAAAGAAACACCATACATTGAAGAGGCCTTAGGAAGAAACCTTATTAATCTTTCTTCACTTGCACGGATGATCAGGGAGCGAGTTGAGAAGGAAACAAAAAAAAGTGTGAAGCTTGGTGCGATTATTGTCGCTCTTACTCGGCTACAACAATCGATCGATAAAACCACAACTTCACAACCAGTGCTAAAAGGTCTGGGAGATCTTACTGTTCGATCAAATCTGATCGAGTGGACTTTCGCAAACAGAGAAAGCCTGATTGATAAACAGCGCAAACTAATTCATTCAATTGGAAATGATAAAGCAATATTTTGCAACATCTCAACGAGTATTCACGAAACGACGATTATCGCAAGTCGTGGCATTGCAACAATCATAGAACAAACTTTTTCCGATGAAAAACTCATATCAAAGTTTGAGTCAATCTGCTCTATCACGATACGTCTCCCCATGGAAACCGTCCGTGTGCCTGGAGTTTATTATCATGTACTGAAGTATCTTGCGTGGGAAAACATTAACCTTGTTGAGGTATTTTCAACCTATACTGAATTAACGCTCTTTTTTTTGGAAAAAGATATAGATCGTGCGTTTAGTATTCTCAATACTCTACACAAATGAGATGTTAATCAATCGAGAGTATCTTGTAGAGGATTTTTCCAACAGGAGCATTCACTTCTACTTTTTCACCTATCTTTCGTCCAAGAAGTGCCTTTCCAAGAGGAGATGAATGGGATATTTTCTTCTCGAGCGGATTTGCTTCCCATTCCCCAACTATGGTAAAAAGTTCTTGCTTCCCATGAACATGAAGAGTGACTTTACAGCCCACATCTACTTTGGACTTGGAATGTGAAGAAACGACCTTTGCTTCATGTAAAACTGCCTCAAGCTCTGCGATGCGTCCATCCATGAATGAAAGATCTTGTTTTGCTGCGGTATATTCACTATTCTCTGCGAGATCTCCTTGTGCGCGCGCGGCAGCGAGTCTTGCTACCATCTCTGGACGCTTTTGATTTACTAATTCATCGTACTCATTTTTCAGATGCGATAAACCATCCTTTGTAAATAGTACTTTTTGTGTGTCTGTCATAATTTCATGTAATAAAAAAACCCAACAAGCGAATATTTAAAAAATGTGAAAAGAAGCTTGTGGGTGCTTTGCAGATTTTAACTATACCTGCTTCAGCCTCACTTGTCAATGTCCTATAGAACAGTTACAATATGAAAAGTGCCTTTTTGGCTTTCTGCCGCCATCGTCTAGTGGCCTAGGACGGCGCCTTCTCAAGGCGCAAATCGCGGGTTCGAATCCCGCTGGCGGTACTACTCTTCTTTCTTATTTTTGTACTACCAGTAGTATGCTTGGGTTCATAGGGACAATTTTGACACCCAGTACCGCAACATGCTCCTCGCGCAATAAGAAATTCTTCTGATAAAGGTTTAGGCTGCATAATGAGTAGATCGCTTACTTCTGAAACACTTTTAGACCATATTTTATAGGTATTATCAATTGTCCAGAAATAAAATTCTCATACGTTAGCCCCTTCCCGTCAATCATTCTTGGTTTATCTAAAAAAAACTGTACAAGGAGGAGTAGATTCCAAAGTATGCTGCAAATAATAATGATAGTGATCAGAGGTTTTTTTAACCGCTCAAATACACTCCCCATTCCAACTGCAAAAAATGGAAGTGCACCAATAAACATCCGATTTCCAAACCCCGCAGAGAGAACGCCTGTCCACATGCTTATGTAAAGAGAAAAGAGAAGAAGTATTACAATCGTTGATATATAGTTAAACGTAGATATTTTTCTTCTCATAAAGACTAAACCAAAAAGTGATATAGCTAACGTGGGAGTCCAGAGGAATAAGCCTCTCTGCGTTCCGAAAAAAGCAAAAAACATTTGTTTAAGATCCCAAACAAATCGACCATGTTCTCCTGCGATATACGGATTGTGATACCAAGACCCAAAAAGTTCTTTTTGAATGAAAATTTGCGGTGTTAATGCAAAAAATAGTCCAACAAAAAATAAAATTATTTTCACCACCACCTTCTGGTGTATATTCCATTTCTGAAAAAAGAATAGCACTATGGGAATAAGTAGAAGTGTATCGGCAATTCTGCTAATGATTAAAAATCCGCAATAAAACCCAACACTAAAGATTTGAAACCAAGAAAATGACCGTGTACTTAGATATAGTAGAAGACAGATGAAAAAAAATGATGGCTGATGAGAAAGTGCTGGTTCAAAAAATAAATAATACGTCAATTGTGTGCCTAAGCTTAACCATAGAATGACAGATGTTGCTACTTTTCGAGAGTAATACGTTGTTATAAATTTTTCTAAAAAAAATAATCCCCCTAGCACTAACACGATCCCTGTTATTCCAGGACCGATTTCAAAAACTGTATTAAATTTATCAATATGCAGATTAAATAATTTTGTAAGTATATCAATAATAAAAAGCGATGGAATCCATAAAATGCTTGAACCAGCAGTCCAAAGATTGTGTTGTGTGCCAGTTGAGAGAACATGAGTATCCCAAAATACTCTGTTGAATGTATATTTCGTCCCTTGGAAATGAGAAAGGTGGGTGTATATGGGGCTAAAGTCTAGTTTATGCTCAAAGTACAGTGCATGAGAATAAGCGAAATATCCATTCCCATCTCCGTAAATCCCATGTCCAGAAATTACTACATGAAGAAGATATGTTAGTATCGCGAGGGAAAAAAATACCCAGTACTTATTCATGCTTATAGTTTGACGACTACCCTACCTGC
>CAZYQZ010000014.1:0-13469 GCA_964649915.1 uncultured Gammaproteobacteria bacterium
CTATTATAAGTATATTTCTTTATAAGCATGAACCATTACTTGCAAGAGTATTAAGTTTTGTTGGGGTTTTTTCAGTTTTTTTACTGCTTATTACCTTTATTCGAATTGTTATACTAGTAACTTGAAGTGTTTATATTTTTCTTTCTCGCCACAGTCTTGTCTTTTATCACCAGTCTTGTTGCCACGTTTTACGTAAGAAAACTTGCCCTTCGATACGGATTGGTTGATGATCCGAAAAGACGAGCACACCCAGCACATACTCATACAGGTATCATTCCCAGAGCCGGAGGTCTTGCAATTTTTATAGGAATATTTCTTCCCGTACTTTTTTTATTTCCATTCAATAAACTTTTTTTAGGACTATTACTTTCCGCTGGACTGATTGTACTTATTGGGTTATGGGATGATAAAAAAGATCGGTCTCCTCAAGTGAGATTTGTTTTAAATTTTGTAGCAGCGAGTATCGCGGTTGGATCAGGAATTGGTATTTCGTATATCACCAATCCTTTTGGAGGCATCGTTCATCTTGATAGTATTCGTTTGATATTTTCTTTTTTTGGCGAACATTCTATTGTTCTACTGGCAGATGTATTTGCACTTATCTGGATTGTTTGGTGTATGAATATGACGAACTGGAGTAAAGGAGTTGATGGACAGATGCCAGGATTTGTAGCAATATCTTCATTATTTTTAGGAATTCTGGCATTCAAGTTTAGTCGCAATGATCCTTCTCAAATAAATGTCTCACTTTTAGCTTTTATAACTGCTGGAAGCTTTTTAGGATTTCTCGTTTGGAACTATTACCCACAGAAAATTATGCCCGGATATGGCGGAGGTGCACTCGCAGGATTTATGCTTGCAATAATCTCTATCTTCTCGTACGGAAAACTTGGCACACTTCTTTTGGTTTTAGCTGTTCCTATTACTGATGCTATATATACGTTGGTGCGCAGACTTCTTGCGGGAAAATCCCCTTTCTATGCGGATAATGAACATCTCCACCATAAACTTCTTGCACTTGGCTGGGGAAGACGGAGAATTGCAGCCTTTTACTGGTTTCTTTCTCTTGTTATGGGATTTATTTCTTTATCACTTTCAAGTCAACAGAAAATCTTTGCAGTCATACTGGTTATGGCACTTGTTGGGGGATTTATTTACTGGCTTACTAAAGTCACGAGAATTCAAAAAATAGATGAAGATGCAGAAGTATAATTCTTATTCTTTCTTCGTTGCGTATTGAGCCGAGATCCATCCCTCATTCTTCTCATCAAATCGGATTTTATACCACCCGTCACTTGTATCAAGATATGGATATTTCTCACCTGGCTTTACTTGAGCTGCTTCTGTAGCATTTACCGATGGCTCTGACCGTACACGCAAGAATCCTGTTGGGGTATCTTTTATCAGTACATAGGGTGTCTGCATCTCATCATTACTCGTACCTCCCCCCGTTTGAGCGGAAGAAGTTGCACTTGGAGTTGGTGTTATAGAACCTTCTGAAACTGCAAGTTGAAAACTTGCAGTCAATTTATATCCTTCGGTTGCTTTTATCTTGATGGTTCTCGTGATAAATCCTGATGAGGAAACTGAAACATCATGGTCACCA
This sequence comes from uncultured Gammaproteobacteria bacterium, assembly GCA_964649915.1. GTDB lineage: Bacteria > Patescibacteriota > Microgenomatia > 2-02-FULL-39-11 > 2-02-FULL-39-11 > CAZYQZ01. Next base: position 1,607 of record CAZYQZ010000014.1, read on the forward strand.
CTTGAAACATTACGAAGTATGAGCGGCGCAGCACCTTTTTCCTGTCCATCGAGAGAGACGATTGCACCATCTGGATTTGTAAGTACTGCGATTTGTGCGTCTTTATCTTTGATTTTTTCCATCATGAGGGTCTCACCAGCAGAGGTTAAGTCGCTTGTTCCAAGTTCACGATTTACAAATGTTAAGACCCCAGGACTAAGCGTCACCTTCCCTTGCCAACTCACCGCAGTTGTAGATGCGCCTTCAGGAATAACCTTTACAATGTACTCCCCCGACTTCATTTTATCTTCATAGGGAGTTCTTCCCACCATCTTGTCCGAAATAAAGACGCTACCGGTTGGCGAAGAAACAACTCTAAGACCTGCCTGTCCGATACCAGCTGATGAATAGAATTTGTAGCCTGCAAAAGAAAGAAGAGCGAGAAGTAAGAGAATAACACCAATAACTTTCTTGTTCATGTGTAGGTTACTATACCACATAAAATGACGTCTTTTCAACCAAAAGCCCCGTCGAAAGGACGGGGCTTTTCTTGTCTATTTTATTCTTGTTAATAATCACCCATGCCGCCCATCCCACCCATACCTCCTGGTGGCATAGCTGGCATATCTTTTTTTTCTGGGATATCAGTAACAAGCGCTTCAGTTGTTAAGACCATCATACCAACTGATGCTGCGTTTTGAACCGCAGATCTGGTGACCTTTGCAGGATCAACGATACCTGCACCGATCATCGATGTAAATTGTTTGGTGACGGCGTTATATCCATAGTCGGTCTTGCCTTCATCCAAAACTTTTTCAACGGTCTTTAAGACCCATCCATCATCTTCACCAGCATTTTTGGCAATCCAACGAATTGGTTGTCCCAGAGCTTGGTAAAGAATATCTACTCCCACTTTCTCATCTGGATCTGAAAGTGTTGTCTTAAGTTTAATAAGCACTTTTCGTGCTTTAAGAAGAGATACTCCACCTCCTGGAACTATACCCTCTTCTAGAGCAGCTTTGGTTGCGGCAACAGCGTCATTCACTCTCTCTTTTTTATCTTTCATCTCTACTTCTGTTGCTGCACCTACATTGATAACTGCAACTCCCCCTGAGAGCTTAGCGAGTCTTTCTTGAAGTTTCTCTCGATCAAAATCAGAGGTTGTGGAGTCTATTTCTCTTCGAATCTGTCCGATTCGAGCTTTAAGTGTAGCGGCTACGCCCTTGCCTCCGATAATTCTGGTATTCTCTTTATCTGCCCAGACTTTATCAGCCCGTCCACAATCCTCAATTTTAACGTTTTCAAACTTACGACCAGTGTCTTCTGAGATCACTGTTCCGCCTGTAAGAATTGCGATGTCTTCAAGCATGGCTTTACGCCTGTCTCCAAATCCTGGAGCTTTGATCGCAAGTGCATTGAATGTTCCACGCAGTTTGTTTACAACCAGAGTTGCAAGCGCTTCACCATCAATCTCATCAGCGATAATAACCAGATTTTTGGAAACCTTCACAAAGTTTTCCAGGAAAGGAAGAAGGTCTTGGATCGAAGAGATCTTCTTATCAGTGATCAGAATATATGGATCTTCAATCTCTGCTTCCTGCTTATCTCCGTTGGTTGCAAAGTATGCAGATGCATATCCTTTATCAAATTCCATACCTTCTTTATAATCAACTTCCATTTCTATACCTTTTCCTTCTTCAACTGTTACAACACCATCTTTACCAACCTTCTCAAGAGCTTGTGCGATCAGCATACCGATCTTTTCATCCTGAGCTGAGATCATTGCAACTTTAGCAACATCTGTGTCTTTTACCGGTTTTGCGATCTTTTTGATCTCTGCAACAACCGCTTCCACAGCCTTTTCCATTCCTACCTTAAGAATCATTGGATTCACTCCTGAAGTTACATTTTTGAATCCAATATTAATGATTGCTTGTGCAAGAAGAGTTGCTGTTGTGGTTCCATCACCCGCAACATCATTCGTTTTTGATGCTGCTTCTTTTACGAGCTGTGCACCCATATTTTCAAATGGATCTGGAAGTTCAATTTCTTTTGCTACACTTACTCCGTCATGAACCACGTTTGGTGCGCCCCATTTTTTATCAAGCGCAACGTTTCTTCCTTTTGGACCAAGTGTCGTAATAACGGCCTTTGCCAAAATATTGGCTCCAGCGATGAGAGCTTGACGTGCGTCTTCATCAAATTTAATTTGTTTTGCCATACTTTTCTCCTTTTAATCTTTATTAATGTTATGCAACGATTGCTAAAATGTCTTTCTGTTCAACGAGCAGCCATTCTTCATGACCAACCTTGATTTCATTTCCGCCCCACTTTTTATACATAACTTTTTGTCCAACCTTAACATGTATTGATCCTGAAACGATCTTCCCGTCATCCATAATACCCTGACCGACCGCCATGATCATACCCATCTGGGGTTTTTCTTTTACTGTATCTGGGAGAAGAATTCCTGAGGCTGTTTTGTTTTCTGCCTCGAGAGGTTTAATTAATATATTATCAAATAGGGGTTGTATATTATGTGCATTTTTGTTTGCCATACCACCCTCCTTTCAAAAAAATGTTATAAAATTTGGCACTTGAAGCAGTAGACTGCTATTTTAGAAGAGGGAGAAATGGTTGTCAAGAGGTCAGTTATCAATAGAAGGACTACAACAGTCTAGATATCGACATGGTCAGGGGATCTATTCAGTCATGATAAAAAGCTGTAGACGCTTTTGGTACTCGCGAAGAATCCATTCCCTTGCATCGGTTGGATGAAACCGAATGAATCCGTTTTTAAGTATTTCATTTGTTCTTCTTTTTGCCATGTACACAACTTGTCCCTGGTGAAAAACCGAGTCAGACAACTTTGTTACATCTTCAAGAAAAGCGTGCTCTTTTATTTCTTTCGTCTTTACTGTATCCGAATTTTCTACAAGAGGCCGTAGTATCGTTTGATATCCATTTGCGAGATGCTTTTCCACCCAGGTATTTCTTTGAATGAATCGTTTATACATTCCCTCCTTTTGCCAAAGCGGTTTCATCTGTAATATCTCATGTGCGCTAAAAATATCTTGTTCTTCACTTGGAAGGAGAATGTGTCCTTCATCAACATACATGTTCAGACAAACTTTATCTTGAGCATTTTTCTCTTTTGGGTGTCGCCTTTGGCCTTGGATCTCAACAAGTAGAGTTGATAAGCACCGTGTCATCCACACTGTATTCCGGCGGGTAATAATAAACAGATCAATGTCGTCGGTTTTATCAGTATTATTCATCGCAAGGGAACCAGTGATTCCCACAAGAAGTATCGTGGGGATTTTTGCAAGACGAGCGGTAACCTTTCGAGCGACATATAATTTCTCTTTAGCATACTCTTCTCTTCTCTCTCTTTTTGATACAAGATGTTCTCTACCTTTCAGAAAATACAAATTATTTTTTTTACCTACAATCCCTCTAAGAGTATCTATTTCTGCTGTAATTTTCGGCAGATTGTACTCCCCAGAATGAATAAGCCATTTGTGTATTTCGGCAATTGTCAGCGGATATTCAAATATATCTGCATAACAGACTGTTCTTACAATTGCACCACTCAAAGAAGAAAATTGAAGCATGTCAGTTGGTAGAAGATGCGCTCCCAGGTAGATATCCGAACTTTCCAAGTATCTGCTTAAACCCATTAGAAATAGTATCAAGAGCGGTTTGTGCGCTTCCCCCTTGATTAAGAGAGTTTACCCCATCGAGAAGATATTTAATGTTCTGATCATTAACACCGTTATCCTGTGTGTTTGATGCAAGAGGAAATGACTCCATTGTTGGCGCTTCCTCCATAAGAGCGGCAAGGAATGGGTCTGAGCTGAGAGATGAGGCAAGATCAACCCGAGCATACGGCTCTCCAAATAATCGTGTTTTTGATTGTTCAGTGTACATTTTTTTGACAGACTCACTACTTGAAAGAAACTTTAAGAATTCCCATGCTGCTAACTGATTTTTACTTCTTTTTGATACTCCCTCTAACCAGTACGATGCCCAATTAATTGTAGTTCCAGGAAGTTGTGGTACCGGAGCAACTTTTAGATTTATATCAGGATTAATCGCTTTAATAGTAAGTATTTCCCATGTAGGAGCAAATATCATCGCGACTTTCCCTCCTGCAAAGGCAACAATCGAATTATCCATTGTATCGTCCCATGTATTATTGGGAACTTCAGCAAATTTATGATAAAAAAGAAGCGAATCCACTGCGCATGAAGATGTGTTTGTATCGGTGCACGGGCCAAGTGGATCGTGCAAATTAGTACCATTTTGTAAAAACATCAATCCAACGATATCTGAAAAATGCTCTATGTTATCTGCGCTTCCCAAAGCAACACCTGAGGTTTGAATTTTTCCCGCAGTATCTTTCACTGTCAGTTTTATCGCTGCGTTACGAAACTCCTCCCAAGTTGTTGGCACAACCACATTTGCAGCCTTTAAGATATCCTCATTGTACAGTACGACCAGTCCATCAATCTCAAGTGGAATACCGTAATAATTTTGTCCTATTTTTACATCCCGTTTTACAACCGGATAAAACGTCGTATCAAACTCAGATGATGGATACACAGTATTCGGAATCGGCGCAAGCGATGAGGAAAGCATGGGAGTCCATGTATTATGAAACCGAAATATATCAGGTCCCTCACCTCGTTCAATCGCAGCTTGCAATCTCTCTCTATATTCTTTCGGACTTTGTTTTGAGTAAACTATTTTGACAGTTGGATGAGTTTTCTGAAATTCATCAATAAGAGGCTGTACTATGGCGTTATCTTCCCATAAACCCCAATACTGGAGTGTCGCTGATTTAGCACCTGTTGATCCCCCACCTTTTCGAAGGAGAGAAACTACTCCGAGAATTACAATAAGAAGAAAAATAATAATTCCAGCAATAACAAGTAGTCTACTTTTACTACTAGTTGTAAAAGGGGGAGGAGGTATCGCTCCACTAGAATCTGGAGGTTGACCTGGTGGTGGTATAGGATTTCCCATTGATGCCTGAACATACTCGTCAGGGGTAACGGAGACCGAGCTCATCGTAGGTGTGGGAGGTACGTCAGATAATTGATTGGAGTAGGCTGATTGATCATTACTACCTGCAGAATATAATGTGTTTGTTTCAGGACCCGCAGAAGCAGGTGTCTGATTAGTATTCTGGTTGTTCTGATCAGATGGTGAATTATTCATCCTTGTGATATCATACTATCAAAAAATGAGAAGGGTCAAGAAAAATTCTAATACCTCACAGGAAGCAGGGCTGGACACACAAACGACCGTTCATCGTTTTCACCATAAAGCTCTTTTCTTTATTTTTGGTGGTTTAGTTGGTCTATTTTTACTCACTTCTTTTTTCGTCATTTATTTTGAATCCAAATATCAAGGTAAAATATATCCCGGTATTTATGTAGGAGAAATAAATGCATCTGGCAAAACTACAAGCGAAATTGAAGCATATTACCAGCAAAAAAGTTTTCCCTTTACAGACCTTACATTTCAACTGACATATGAAACAAATGTGGCAACAATTTCAGGAAAGGATCTCGCAGTTCATTTTGATGAAAAACAATCTGCACAACAAGCATATTTGATTGGTCGTTCTGGACACATTGTCGCTGATACCATCCAAAAAGTTTCTGCATTCCGGAAGGGCATACATCTTCCGGTTACTCTTGCATTAAACACTCAAGCGCTTGATGACTTTCTCTCAAATCTTTCTCAGTCGATCAATATTGAAGCCGAAGATGCGCTATTCCGTTTTGAGAATGGTAAAGTTACGACCTTTAAACTTTCTAGTGTCGGAAGACAGTTGAACACTGTGAAAACAAAAGAACTCCTGCTAGAGTATCTCCGATCTATTTCTTCTTCCTCAAATCCGAATACCTACCTAGTATCCTTACCGCTTCCAATTGAGCAAATAGAACCTGAGGTAACAACTGAAAGTAGCAACAACTTAGGTATAAAAGAGCAGATTGGTCATGGAACATCTCGTTTTTCCCACTCAATTCCAGGTCGCATTCATAACGTAGCCCTTGCTGCATCTCGTATTAATGGTCACATTATTCCTCCCGATAGTGTGTTTTCTTTTAATGAAGCACTCGGTGATGTCTCTGCTGCGACAGGATTTGAACAAGCATACATTATTAAAAATGGGAGAACTGTTCTTGGTGACGGCGGCGGAGTGTGCCAAGTCTCAACGACCTTGTTTCGCGCCGCACTGCAAGCTGGACTCCCAATCACTGAACGCTGGGCCCATGCATATCGAGTTGGCTACTATGAACAGGACTCACCTCCTGGCATTGATGCAACCGTATATTCACCAAGTAACGATCTGAAAATTAAAAATGATACTGGACACTCAATCCTTATTCAAACTACTGTTGACACGACGAATCTGACAATGGAGTTTGATCTTTTCGGCACATCGGATGGACGAGTATCCCAAATATCGACTCCACACATATACGCACAAACCCCCCCACCAGCAGATTTATACCAAGATGATCCAACACTCCAGCAAGGACAAATCAAACAAACTGATTTTGCAGCAGCCGGGGCTAAGGTGGATTTCACCTATAAAGTGACCCGCAACGGTACAGTTATTAATGATCAGAAGTTCTTCTCTAATTACCGACCTTGGCAAGCGGTCTTTCTTCGGGGAACAAAAGTATAAGATGCGAAAAATAATTACTCTCGATGCTCTCTTAAAAACTTCCCAGATACTCAAAAAAAGGGGGACATCTGTTTTGGTAGGAGGATGTTTTGATATTTTGCATATCGGACATATTAAATTCTTACAACAAGCCAAGTTGCAGGCAGACATACTTATCGTCCTTTTAGAAAATGATATGAAAGTAAAACATCTGAAAGGAAATAATAGACCTATCCATACCCAACAAGAAAGGGCGCAGATTCTTTCTGCAATTGAATATGTTGATATCGTTGTACTACTTCCCCACCTTACTGACGATAACCAATATTCAAAGATTGTAAATGCACTGCATCCTGATATTATCGCGGTTACACAACAGGATCCGTTCCTTGAGAAAAAGAAAAACCAAGCAGAACAGGTTGGTGGAAAAGTATATGTCGTACCCAAAGTTGATACATTCTCCTCTTCTCGACTCGCACAACAACTAGGATTAGAGTAAAATCCCATTGTATGAAAGTATTAGGTATTGAAACTAGCTGTGATGAAACCGCTGCTGCTGTAGTAGAAAACGGAATAACGATTCTTTCAAATGTTGTCGCTTCCAGTAGTGATATCCATAATAAAACTGGAGGAGTCATTCCTGAAATTGCTGCGAGAGAACAAATAAAATATATTATTCCCGTCATTGATAAGGCGACTGCGGGAAATGGAATTTCTTTTACTGATATCGACTGTATTGCTATAACCGTGGGTCCTGGACTTATCGGATCTCTTCTTGTCGGAGTAGAAACAGCCAAGACACTCGCCGTACTCTTGAACAAACCAATCGTACCAATCAATCATGTTCGGGCACACATCTATGCAAATTGGCTAAATCAACCCGCATTACCGGAATTTCCTGCAATCGCACTTGTTGTATCCGGTGGACATACCGAACTTTTTTTAATGCAAAGCCATGAAGAAATTATTTGGGTCGGCGGGACGTTGGATGATGCTGCGGGAGAAGCATTTGATAAAACAGCACGACTGCTTGAACTTGGTGGATATCCCGGGGGTCCGGCTATCGCTTCATATGCAGATAAGAAACATGGGACATCTTTATTTAGATTTCCCCGACCTATGATCGCTTCCAAGGATCTGAATTTCTCTTTTTCTGGATTGAAAGCTGCGGTACTTCGAGAAGTTGTAAAACTAAAAAAAGAGAATCAGTTTGGTGAAAATGAAATCATACATCTTGCACACGAAACTCAAGAAGCAATTACAGATGTGCTGACCAAAAAAACACTTTCAGCAGCGGAGAAATTCAACGTCAAATCAATCCTCTTGGGTGGAGGAGTTGCTGCAAATAAGCGCTTGAAACAAAAGCTTCAAGATGCTCTGAATCAGAGTAGTCTTCACGCTGTACTTTATGTTCCCCCTACACAATTTTGTACTGATAATGCATCCTATATCGCAAGTTACGGTTACTTCCATAACTCTCCTATAGACTTTACTGCAGTTCAGGCAAAACCTGATCTTGAAGTTGAAGTATGAAATTTGTCACGATATAATAAGCTAATTCATATGATGGATAAAATATATAAGCATCAAGAAATAGAAAATAAATGGTACACTTTTTGGGAAAATGGCGGGTACTTTAAACCCAAAAAAGATCCTGCAAAAAAACCATTTACAATTATCCTTCCTCCTCCCAATGCAAACGCAGATCTTCACGTTGGACATGCGATGTATGTTGTTGAGGATATTATGACGAGATATCACCGTATGAAAGGTGATCCAACACTCTGGTTATCTGGAGCAGACCATGCTGGTTTTGAAACACAATTTGTTTTTGAGAAGCATTTAGCAAAACAAGATAAAAGTCGTTTTGATTATCCACGCGAAACCTTATATCAAATGATTTGGGACTTCGTTCAAAAAAATCGTGGGACTATGGAAAATCAACTTCGTAGACTTGGGTTTTCACTCGATTGGTCAAGAAATATTTTTACCCTAGATCCTAAAATTGTTTCAATTGTATATAAAACATTTAAAAAGCTTTATGACGATGGAATAGTCTATCGAAGCGAACGCTTAGTAAATTACTGCACGAAAGACGGTACTTCATTTTCTGATCTTGAGGTTCTCGATCAAGAAGTAGAAGGCATACTGTATCACATCAACTTTCCACTTGAGAAAGGTGGGCATATCCAGATTGCGACAACCAGACCAGAAACACTTCTTGGCGATGTTGCTGTGATGGTTAACCCGCAAGATAAGCGCTACAAGAAGTTGATTGGAGAATATGTCATTCTACCGATTACAGGACGAAAGGTTCCGATAATTTCAGATACATATGTCGATATGAAATTTGGTACTGGAGCTGTAAAAGTAACTCCAAATCATGATTTTAACGACTTTGAAATTGCAAAAAAACATAATTTATATTACCCACCTGTAATCGGTTTTGATGGAAAAATAATGAATACGAAGACTGATTATGATGGTTTGCGTGTTGGCCCTGCACGACAAAAAATGCTGGAAGACCCCAGAATAAAAAATCTTATTGTTCTGCAAAAGAAACATCAGATGATTGTAAAAACCTGTTATAAATGTGGTAGAACTCTTGAACCTCTTCCGCTTCCTCAGTGGTATGTGAAAATTAAACCTCTGTCTGCGAAGGCGATGTCTGCAATAAAGAAAAAACAAATCACGTTTGTGCCAAAGCGTTTTGAAAAAACAGCAATTCAATGGCTCACCAATTTTCATGATTGGAATATTAGTCGTCAAATTGTCTGGGGAATCAGAATTCCTGCATGGAAATGTTTAGACTGCAGTAAGGACCAAAATGAATCTTGGATCGTAACAACTGGCGAACCACCAACCTCTTGCCCTACGTGTTCAGGAAATAAATTACAACAAGATACTGACACGTTTGATACGTGGTTTTCCTCAGGACAATGGCCATTTGCCACACTACAGGCAACAGAATATCAGGGTGATTTTGATTATTTTTACCCAACCTCTGTTATGGAGACTGGTTACGATATCCTACCATGGTGGGTGTGTCGAATGATGATGCTTGGAATATATATGACCGATACTATCCCATTTAAAACCGTTTATCTTCACGGCCTCGTCCGAGATGGTAAAGGACAAAAAATGAGTAAGAGCAAGGGTAACGTCATAAATCCCTTACTTATGTGTGATCAGTATGGGACAGATGCTCTTCGTATGGCTCTTATGTTTGGAAGTGCTGCAGGAAACGATCTTGCGCTCGCAGAAGATAAAATCCGAGGAATGAGAAATTTTGCGAATAAACTATGGAACATTGGGAGATTTATCTCTATGAATTTCGAGCAGTATTCTGCAAATAAAAAGATTGTAAAACCTTTTGACGTTCGCATGGATAGAAAACTCCTTCATCCAGAGGAGAAACAATATCTGACAAAACTCGCACTTCTTACAACAACTGTAACAAAAAATATTGAGGAGTTTAAATTTGACCAAGCAGCAAACCAACTATATGAATTTATTTGGCATGAATTTGCCGATAATTATATTGAGGCAAGTAAAGAACGTTTACATTCTTTTGACGTAGACACTCTTTCCGTAATGAACTATATATACATCACGCTTCTTACACTCTTACATCCATTTATGCCGTTTATCACAGAAGAAATCGTGACCCAGATTTCCCAAGAAACAAAACCTCCACTTATAATTTCTTCATGGCCTACGCCATAAATATTACAGTTTACCTTCTTTTATCTTCGTACGTATCGCTTCAACATACGAATTGTAATAAAACAAATTATGAAAAGTTAGTAGTTTCATTCCAGTAATTTCTTTCGCCTTTATCAGATGACAAATATAATTTCTTTTATACACTTGACACACCATACATAGACACTTTTTATCCAATGGATTTTTATCTTTTAGAAATGCACTCTTACTCATGTCTAATTTGCCATAATTTGTAAATGCGATTTTATGTCTGGCATAATGAGTTGGAACTGTACAGTCAAAAAGATCTACTCCATGCTTCACAACAAGTTCCATATCCGAGAGATAACCAATTCCTAAAAGATGTCTCGGTTTGTTAGGATCGAGCCGAGGGAGTGTCCAAGAAAGAATGTCTTCACTAATTTTCTTACTCTCGCCCATGTCTCCACCAATTCCGTATCCATCAAATTCCAAAGAGTTTATAAAGTCGGCGCTTTGTGTTCTCAAATCTTTATACTTTGAGCCTTGCACAATACCAAAAAGCGCTTGTTTGCTTGACCGTGTATCCAGACACACTTTTGCCCATCTATGGGTCCGTTCGAGTGCTTGTTTTGCATAGTCATAACTACATAAAGGCGGTGTACATTCATCAAAATTAAAAATAATATCTGCGCCAATTGATTGTTGTATTCGTATGGACTCTTTCGGTCCAATGAAAAGCTTCCTGCCATCGATTGGAGAATGAAACCATACCCCTGACTCTGTAATTTGCAAGCTCTTTGGTTTAGCATTTTTTTGGACAATAGCCTCGCCTTCACTCGGAAAATATTTTAGGACTTTACCAACATTGAAATCTCTTCCAAATCCTAATGAGAAAACCTGAAACCCTGCAGAGTCTGTCATGAGTGGCTTCTTCCAGTTCATAAACTCATGAATACCCCCAGCTGCTTTAACATATTGTTCTCCTGGTTTTAAATGTAAATGAAATGTATTAGAGATAAGAATCTGACTGTTCGTTTCTACAACTTCCTCACTTGTCAGTGTTTTTACTACAGCTTGTGTTGCAACTGGCACAAACGCAGGGGTTTCAACGGTACCATGGGGGGTTCTTAAAAGGCCAACTCTTGCATTACTTTTCTTTGATTTCTTAATTATTTCAAATTGAATCATGGTTTGGATTGTATCACGAGTTTTCATGCTATACTACGCTTGTTTATGAAGGATAAAATCATCAACCACTTCAAAGTTACTGATCCCATTCTTTTTGCATATATAACCAATATAGAAGTTCGATTCCCAACAGATGAAAAAAATTATTTATCCAACCTATGCGAAATTATTATTCAACAACAATTATCAGAAAAAGCGGGTGCCACAATTTTTAACAGGTTTAGAAACTTGTTTCCAGATAAGACAATCACAGCTGAAGCGTTACTATCTCTTTCTGATAGAACCATTAAGGCTTCGGGACCATCGACAAGAAAAGTGATGTAC
>CAZYQZ010000015.1:0-12969 GCA_964649915.1 uncultured Gammaproteobacteria bacterium
TAAATCAACCTGTAGATATTGTGGCCGAGCTTGGATCTCTTAAAGGAGTAATTCCGGAAGAAAAAATACAACGAATCGCTCAATCACTTGAAAGCAGTGCTGCTTCAGCTCAGATTATCATCGAAAAAAACAAAGAGTTTCATCAAGAAACATCTGAGGCATTTACTCAAGAGGAAGAAAAACAAAAAACATCGGAAATAAAAAGTACAACTGCAAGTGATGCGCTGTTAAAACCAGAAAGCCTCCCTCCAGAGATAGGGGTACAACCCGCAGTAACTCCCGATTCTACACACGATGTCGCTGTAAGTCGTGACACTTCGGACATAGAAAAAACTCCTGACGTTTCAGTTGTCACTCCAGAGGAAACCGTAGCGGTTCTTCAAACTACACAAAAGGCGGAAGGTGCGGGCAAAGCAGTTGTCACTGTTACCGTTGATCAACCAGTATACAAAATTGAAGACATAGGTAAAATATTACAACAACCTACTCCTCAAGTAACTCACACCGAGTCACCAAAACAACCAACCGAGGGTGAGCGTCTTGTACAAGAACAGGTGTCACAAGCACTCCAAGTAGACCAACAAGAAGAAAAACCGACAATACGAAAGCCAGTTGTGACTAGCGAAGAGAAACCCTCAAGTAATGAGGTTACGAGCGTAGAAATACAACGCGTAAAAACAACACTACAGAAAAGGGCTCAAGAGCTTACTTTGGATGAGGCATATGAGACGTATACCCCAACAAGTGTAAAAAGAAATACTAAACCAACTACCACACGGGAACAACACGCGCTTGTAAGAGCAACTAGATCAACGCTTGAGTCTTTAGAAAAAGATCCTCATACAAAACCTCTTTTCCAAGAAGCAGTTGGTAAAAACCCAAAGAAATTGAGCCAGTTGGTTGAAAAACGACTTGCTCTCTGGAGAAATAATGGCGTTGAGGTGAAAGATTTTAGCGTTGGAAATTGGTTTCGCCCGTTTTTTCAAAAAAAACAATTTTCTGTTGCAAGTCCTTTTGAGTTGCAAACTTTTCCACCCTTAGCAACACCATCGTTCCCACCAGGTATTAAAAGGTTTTTTACTGCTTTTTTCCAAAAAATACTAGCACTCCAAGCCTTAGTTAAACGGGCAATTCAAAAGTTAATATCTTCTTTAATTGGAAATTTAATACGGGGCTTTTTAAAAAATCTTGTTAGAACGGTAATTGCTGGCATAGTACGACAGGTTGGTCTTGCTTTTTTATCAGGAGGCGCTTCTATTGCGCTTAAATTGGCCACCCGTTTACCAGTAATTGGCCAATTGTTAGAAAAAATTGAAGATGGTTTATTAAGAATTGGGAAGATTGTTGCAATTGTAGTGGTTGTGGGAATTATACTTTTTATTATCTTTATCGTGATTATAATCATCAAAGCAACCACAGACTTGGGATGCAACATACCGATTGTGAAGAATTTTATTCAAGGGTGCGGCGGATATAATTTCCAGTAAACCTCACATATTATCCTTGCACTCTCACTGGCATGATTATATGGAGAAACGCTGTTGTTACATCGTTTTTTTTAAAAACCCCTGGGTTAAGTGGGCCTGAGGTTTCTAAAACGATCTTCTCTTCTGTAAAATTATTTAAAAGATCAAGAAGAAAACGGTAGTTGAACGCAATCTCAATATCCTCACCATCGACAAGCGCGTCGATAAAATCTTTATCTTCCCCAACCTGGGGGGTGTTAGCAGAAATTGAAACTCCTGATTTGTCAATTCTCATTTTAATGATATTTGAAGATCCCCTCGCAAAAAGTGATGCTGTTTTTACACTACTAAGAAGTTTCTCGGTATCAAAAATAACCCGTGTTTTAAACATAACGGGAATAATTTTTTCTACGTTTGGAAACTCACAATCGATTAATCGGGTTATGATATGTGATGTTTTTGTTGAAAAAACCACTTGGTTTTTTTCTTTTAGAACAGTAAGTCCTATCTCTTCACTTTTTTCCTCTTGAGCAATTCTAATTACTTCAGAAAGAATTCTCGCTGGAATTACAAACACTCCTTCATCGACCTCTTGTTTAATCTTGTCATGAGTAATTGACAGTCTATATCCATCTGTAGCAAAAAAACTAACATCTTTCCCAGAAAGTTTAATTTTTATCCCTGTTAAGATCGGTCGTCCGTCGTCTATTGAGGCTGCAAACGCTGTAGCTCCCACGTTCTTTGATAGTTGTGTGAGTAAAAACTTAAATGGTGCTTCTTGGGAAGTACTTGGTAGTGGGGGGAAGTCTTTAACAGGTAGTGTAGAGAATGTTGCGCTTGTTTTTTGTGTTGTAACTATAACCTTATCTTTTTCTACAGTTAGTTCTATTTTTTCTGCTGGGAGGGAGGAAATAAACTCGGTTAATATTCTACCAGGTATCGTAGTTTCACCTGGTTTCTCAACCTTAGCACCAAGAGATACAATACAGGCGGTTTCTAGATTTGTTCCAGTAAGCGTCACCTCCCCGTCACTTGCTTTAATATAAATGTTAGAAAGAATTGGAATTTGTGGCTTACTTGGTAAAAATCTGTTTACCGTTGATAATCCCTTTTGGAAATTTTCTTTTAAAAGAGAGACTCTCATAGATTATGTATATAGTAGCTATATAATATTAGAAGACGTGTACAAGTGTACGGTTTTTTATTCTTCTCGTCAAGAAAGCCCTTACCACCACTTTCGTATTGTTTATAACAACTCATAATCATGTTGATATTTTTGTGGATAAAACCAGAAATAATGTGGATATGTTGGTAACTTGACCGTTAACCCACAAAACGTTCTTTTATACTCGCGATATCCCCACGAAGTTTCTCATCTATTGTGAGTAACTGAGAAACCTTTTTTACACCATGCATTATAGTGGTATGATCCCGGCCACCAAGAAATCCACCAATATCCATAAGTGGGAGGCCAAGCTCAACCCGCAAAATATAGTAAAGGATTTGGCGGGGTACAGCGATAGGTTTGTCTCGCTTATCGCTTTTTAACTGTGAAGGTTTTAGATTGAAATATGTGGAGACAGCATCAAGTGCTTGCTGTGGTGTAGTTTTTTGAGTATTTGGAAGAAGCGTCTTTGTTTTTCCAAGTACACTTCGTACGAGCACTTCATCAATAGGAGTGCGATGAAGGGCGGATTCGGAAATAAGCCGTATAAGCGTACCTTCTAATTTTCGTGTATCCTCGATGTTTGTCGCAACCAATTTTGCAACCTCAATGGGGAGATCTACGTTTTTTTGTTTTGCTTTTATAAGAAGAATTGCTGTTCGTAGTTCAAAATCTGGAGCTGAGATGTCTATAATAAGTCCTCCTTCAAAACGAGACCGGAGACGATCTTCTAGGCGCGCTATGTCTCCTGGTTGCCGATCAGAAGTCATTATGATTTGACCACCGCTCTGATGGATCGCATTAAACGTGTAGAAAAACTCTTCCTGGACCGTGTTCTTTCCAGCAATAAATTGTATATCGTCCAGAAGAAGAAGTTGTGCGGTTCTATACTTCCTCTTAAACACATCTGTTGTTTTATTGCGGATTGCATCAATAATTTCGTTTGTAAACTCCTCACCCATAGAAAAAACAACCTTCGCTTTTGGATTCTTAGAAAGCAGAACATGTCCAACAGCTTGCATAAGATGTGTTTTACCAACTCCAACTCCACCATAAAGAAAGAGGGGATTATATGATGTTCCCGGATGGGCGGCAACTGAAGAGGCTGCAGCATACGCCATTTGATTGCTCCCTGACACAGCAAACGTGTCGAAGGTGTAAATCGCGTTGAGTCGTGCCTGTCGCTTTACATCTGATAGATTAATTGTAATTGTGGGTTGTTGTTCTGACTGGGAAAAGAGAGGGCCAAAAGTGCTGGGGTTTTTTTCTAATCGTTGTTTTGCAACAAACAGTAAGGAAACGTCTCTTCCAACATGCACGTCCAGAACGCTTTTTATAAGGGAATAATATCTCTTTTGAAGCAACTCGATCATAAGGGGGTTATCACAACCAATCGTTATCGTATTTTCCTCAATACTAGAGAGAAAGGTTTGAGCAAAAATAGTTTTAAACACTGGTTTTGATACCTGGAGTTCTATTTCTGCAAGAGTAATCCGCCAAAGTTTCGATGTATCCATAAGATATCCACATGCTAGAGAAGTTATCCACAACTGTCAATTGTGCGTTTCTAGATCTGTAGATATAAAACTACAACAATAGCGCCTTGTACACTTCGACTAAATTCGTTATAATTACCGTTGTATGCCAAAAAGAACGTATCAACCAAAAAAAGGACGAAGAGTAAAGACGCATGGGTTTTTAGAACGAATGAAGTCTCTTGGTGGGAGAAAAGTTCTAAAATCTAGAAGAATTAAAGGAAGAAAAAAACTTACCGTTTAACAACGCATGCTTCCTAAAAAGCATAGAATTTCTTTTGAAAAGTTTCGTTCTTACGCCAAATCACCCCCAGTAAAAATAAAAACACGTCACTTACTTGTTCTAATACAAAAGGCAAAGGTATCCCAATCAACACAGTTTTCATTTGTGGTTCCGAAAAAACTTGATAAACGAGCCACACGACGAAATCAAACAAAACGGTTACTTTCCAATGTGGTATTTGAGTTGTCACCCATACTGAATCCTGGGTTTTTGGTTGCTTTAATGGCGAGCGCAATCATTACGAACGAACAATATAAAGAAGTATTTCTTGAGGTGGATAACGTACTTAAAAAATTTAATATTTCCCATGCTTGAAAAAATATGCTTATCGCTCATACTTTTTTATCAAAACAAGATCTCATCAGAAAAAGGAGCGCTTTATGCAATTTTCGGAATTAAGAATGTTTGTCGCTTTAGTCCCACCTGTTCTGAGTATTTGTATAAGGCTATAAAAAGGTATGGTATAATCAAAGGATTATTTTTGGGGACGGGGCGAATTCTTCGTTGCCATCCGTTCAACAAAGGAGGATTTGATCCCGTACCATGACAGACCCAACACTTTTTAACCAACTGCTTTTCTGGCCGATTCTCAATATTCTTATCGGAATATACAAAGGACTTTCAAGTCTTGGAGTTCCCGGAGCGTTTGGATTCTCAATCATTCTTGCAACGGGGCTTATTCGGCTTATTCTTTCTCCCCTTATGTCCACTCAGCTTAAAAGCGCTCAAAAAATGAGCGCATTAAAGCCAGAACTTGATAAACTTTCTGAAACGCACAAAAATGATAAACAGCGTCTGCAGTCAGAACAAATGCGGTTGTATAAAGAAGCGGGAATTAATCCTGCCGCTGGGTGTCTCCCTCTCCTTTTACAAATGCCAATCCTCATTGGTTTATACAACGTGTTTTTTCAAGTATTAGGCAAAAGTGGCGATCTTACGAAAGCGGTGGTAGATATAAATAAAGTTCTCTATTTTCCAGCATTACATATCAAATCACTCGACCTTTCTTTTTTCGGGTTAAATCTCACAGCTAAACCTTCACAGTGGCAAACCGTCGGATGGGGCCTTCTTCTCATTCCAGTTATAACAGCGCTACTTCAATACGCACAGACAAAAATGATGATGCCAAAAAATGCTAAAAAAGCAGTGATAGTCGGAAATAAAAAAGAAGTAAAAGAAAAAAAGAACGACGATATGGCAGAGGCAATGCAAAAACAAATGTCTTTTATGATGCCGGCGATGATAGGCTTCTTTGCCTATTCATTTCCCGTAGGACTCGCCTTCTATTGGAACACGTTTACTATATTTGGTATAATCCAGCAATATCAATTACAGAAAGCCTCAAATGGAAAAAAATAACGACACAATTATAGAACTACTTGAGAGTCAAGCAACCGAACTTCTTTCGCAAATGAAGGTTGATCATACGCTTAGAGCCTCAAAAGAAGATGATGAGTCATATCGTGTGGACATAGACACGCCTGATAGCGGACTTCTTATTGGCTATCACGGAGAAGTGATAAACAGTCTTCAACTCATACTTGGGATTCTTGTATACAGAAAAACAAATGCGTGGACACGGTTTGTCGTAAATATTGGGGACTATCGTCAAAAGAGAGAAGAGATTATTCGTTCTATGACTCTTGAAAAAGCAAAGGAAGTAGAATCTACTGGTCAAGAAGTTGCCCTAGCATATCTCTCACCACTTGAGCGACGTATCGTACACATGGTCTTGTCAGACCACCCAAAGGTCACGTCTCAATCTGAAGGCGAAGGAAAAGATAGGCGTGTTATACTTAGGCTGAAATAATATAAAAAGTATATCAGCTTGATAGACGTACTACTCTTTCTTCTCTTTCTTTCATTTCCTGTTCAACTAGGAAAGCATTTTTTTCTTGAGTTCTCATCACTATCTGGTATTCGTGTCGACTTTCTCGCTCCTACATTGTATTTTTCTGACATCATTATTTTTTTATTATTGTGCATATTTTTTTCAAAAAAAAACTCGCTACCAGTTTTTTTAAAAACACAAAAAAAGAACTGTTTCTCTCTTTTTATTTTGTTTATAACGTCGGTTTTGCTGTCAACCTTGCCTATTCGCTCCTTTTTCTTTTACATTAAAATCATCGAGGTTTTTCTTCTTGGATATGTGTTATTTACGCTCAAACTAAAGTTTAAAAAAATACTCCTTCCGCTATCAATTGCTCTTGTCTACAGCTCAATAATAGGAATTCTTCAATTTGTAAAACAACAATCACTTGGATTATGGGTACTGGGAGAGAGAAGCATTGTGGGTATAACGCCTGGTATCGCAAAGATAGATGTTAATAATAGTGTTTTTGTGCGTGCGTACAGCACATTTCCTCACCCAAACGTGTTTGGAGGATTTCTTGCTGTAATTCTCACTCTTATTACCTGTTGGTTTTATCAGAATCCGCAAAACACGCGAGTTAAAAGTAGTCAAATTTTATTTTTCAGTTGCTCTTACCTCTTAGGCTTAGTTGCTTTATTTTTTACATTTAGTTTTAGCGCGTGGGTCGTCTATATTCTGGGGACAGTTTTGGTTTATTTAAATGCATCTAAAAAAGACTCAAAAACGACAATTATGATTGTCTGTGCAATAAGCCTCTTCTTTTTACAAACCGTTATAAAATATCAATCCTCAACAATATCTGAAGATGTTTCCCTGCGAGGGCAATTAAATGAAACGGCAATTTTACAATGGAAAAGCCACCCTGTTTTTGGAGTGGGATTAAATAATTTCATTGCTCACATTCAAGATGTCTCAATGACTGTCAGAAGGCCATTTTGGTGGCAACCCGTTCACAATGTGTATCTTCTTCTCCTCTCTGAAACAGGGATCGTCGGGGGAGGGCTTTTTGTATTTTTTATTTGGAAAATTATAAAAAGAATACGAAAGGTTTCGGGACAAAACAGAATGTTCATTATCCCCTTTATTCAAATCCTTCTTCTTGGGATAGTTGATCATTATTTGTTTACTTTACAACAGGGAATATTATTATTAACGCTTTCTGTTGTGCTTGTTTTTTTGAATGAAAATTTTTACACTAGAAACATACAGAAAAAATCATGAAACTGATAAAAGCTCCACTTTTCCTATTACTACTACCAATAACACTATGTCTTGACGGCCTCATCTTTCTGTCAGGATTAAAATGTGCAACGTGCGGAAATTTTAGTGCGTTTCTTTCGTCTTCCTCATCTTTATCGCTTCCAATTTTTATATCTATCTCATCGATTTTCGGATTAATTACTTCAAAGATAGTCGGTAAAAAAATACACCCATGAACATCGCGATTCTTGGAGGGAGATTCGACCCCCCGCACGTATGGCATTTCTGGACAGCTCAACAGGTGTTGGAAAACATTCCTGAGATGGACCAGGTATGGCTTCTTCCAGACTTTAATAACGCTCTTAAGCCTATTATTGCTCAACCCGAAGAAAGAAGTGAAATGTTATCATTTCTTGAAACGGGAAGAATCAAACTCTCAACCATCGCGATGGGGAAAACAACAACAACATATACCGTTGAGATCGTGCGCGAGTTAACACAAAGCATAGAAAATCGCTTTTTCTGGATTGTGGGATCAGATAGTGTGCTTGAATTTTCAAGATGGAGAGAATATCAAAAACTTGCAAGAATGATCAGCTTCCTTGTCTTTCCCCGAAAAGATTACCCGATAAAAATTCTTCCTCCAGGCTTTAGACGTGTTGAGGGAAATCTTCTTCTTTCAAACATTTCCTCAACGCTGATTCGTGACAGAATAAAAAAAGGCTTAACGATAGACGGTTTAGTTTTTCCAGAAGTTCGAGAGTATATACGAAGAAAAAATCTGTATAGGTAATTATCTATGGCTGATATCTTATTTGACGCTGAAAAAACCAAACACGAAGTTATTTTATTTTTGCAAAAAAGCCTTCAACAATCACCGTTTAATAAATATCTCATTGGTCTTTCTGGCGGCTTAGACTCTGCGGTAAGTGCGTCTTTGCTTGTAGAAAGCATTGGAAGTGATAATGTTGTCACAGCGGTTTTGCCATACGGGAGTCTTAATTCAAAAGGATTTGTGTTGGCAAAGCAGTTGGAGGAAAAGTTGCAAATTCCCTCGGGAAATCAAATCGTTATTGATATCCAATCAATTTGCGATCAGATTTTTTCACATGATGAAACGATGGATCAGATTCGAAAAGGAAACGTCATGGCGCGCGTTCGAATGACTCTGCTTTTTGATCTCGCAAAAAAACATAAGGCGCTTGTTTGCGGTACGGAAAACAAGTCTGAGCATCTATTGGGATATTTCACAAGATTTGGAGACGAAGCGTCAGACATTGAGCCTATACGATCCCTATATAAAACTCAGGTTCAAGCGCTAGCGGTGTCGCTTGGTCTTCCAAAAGAAATTCAAGAGGTAGCACCAACCGCTGGTCTTTGGGAGGGGCAAACTGATGAAAATGAGCTTGGATTTTCATACGAAATTGCTGATCAAGTTCTACATCTTGTATACGATCAAAAAAAAACAATTGAAGAAGCTGTAAAATTAGGATTTGATAAAGAAGTTGTCGAAATGATAATAAAACAGGTTGAGATAACCGCCTTCAAACATCACCTTCCATTGACTCCATAGTATGACTTTCTCTATCATGGATATATGTCAACTCATCCAGAGGGTGGCGGGTTATTTGGATTTTTTAAACGACTGCTTCATATAGAAGGTGGCGCTAAAACTGCAAAGAAAGTAGAGACAGCCCAACAACAAGGTCCTCAAGTAAAAAAGGAAGACGCAAAGGAAAAGGCTGTTCTTGTTCTTCAGGAGCTTGACCGTATCACTCCAGGACACAAGGCGTTTGAACTTCTTAACGGGATCAAATTTGAAAAAACAACACTCGCAACAAATGATAGCCTCGCGAATGAACTCCTCAACATTATTAATGTTTCAGATCCAACCGTATACCATGACAGAGATTGGCTGTTAAAGAAACGGGACAATCTCGAACAAATAAAAAATAGCGCCACAATAATAGGCCAAGAAAAAGACAAGATCGATATTCTCATAGGAAGTAGAATTACACCTCTTCTTCAAAAAATCGATACAAATCTCAGAAAAGCAGAGCTTGAAAGAGAGTTTGAAAGAGCCAGGTGGTTACCACAAGATGAGATTCAGAAACAGAGAGAGCTTGCCCCTCCAGCCGTCGATATTAAGCCCGATGATGTTGAAAAGTTTAAAAAAGAGTGGAAAAAAGAAATACAGGAATTTACACCTGATCAAAATATCCCAGAAGAACTGAAAGTAAAAGTAAAAGAATTGAAAAGAGCGGAGTCAAAAATATCAGATCCATACTCATCATCTCGAGATCTTACAGATTCCTACGGACAACTATTCCAGACGTTTGAAAACATAAAAGCAGACACGAAGCGATATATGAGTCTCAATCCAAAGGATAACGCGGGACTCAAAGAGTTTTATGAGCAAGCAATGGAAATGTATACAAAAACTGCAGGACAAATGATACGAGAACGACCCGCCCAGCAAGGAAGATTTTACTGGCAAGTAACTCAAAACCCTCTTAAAGATGCAATCGTTCAACGTATAAAAACAGATGCAAATTATCGTGATTACTGGTTCTATAAAATCCTTGAACCAGTCATTTTTAACCAGGGATTTGAGCCGCACAGAGAGTTGTACAATTTGTATGTTGCGGGTGACATGGATGCTTTTTTGGAGATCGTACGTACAGTTCGAGACGATACTGGGGGTGCCATTGGAAGAAGAATTGCAGATAGGTACAACATTTTAAGAAACACAATTTTCCAATCTCATGACATGGATTTATACGCTGCTCATCCCGGTCAAGATTTCAAAGAATTTATGGGCTCCACATCACTTTTTTTAAACAAGTATGTTGACGCAGCACATCAAGATCCTCTTGTTTCACTCTCTAAAAGAATGTATGAACGTGCACTACTAAACATACGAGAAACAAATGGTGGGTATATTCCACGCGAGTGGCTTCTCTGGGAGGAAGGAAAGTCTAGAGCCTCAAAACTGGATGAAATGGTGTATGGAATGGTAGAGCAAGCGATTAACACAGGGCAGCTTTTTGATATTCGAAAAGACCCCATGAACAATCTACCAGCACCAAGCGTGTGGGGAAGAAAAATTTATGACCCAAACCGTCCGATTACAAGAAAAGAATTCTTTAATTATGAATCCGATATGAGCGAGGGAGAAGGGCAAGAGTTGGGCCAGTTAAAAATATCCGCCGCCCTAAAACAAGCAAAAGGTCTCGCTCTTGTAGATATGCGACTTCTCGAAATTATATCTCAATCACGGCCAACAGGATCGTCATTTGAGTATTGGAGATCGCTAGGATACAACAAAAGTGATATTGGTGATCAGAAATGGAACGCGTACAGTAGTCAGTTTAATAGTTTGCCCTACGAGGGTATTGTTCGTCACATAGAACCCGTGCTTCATTACTATACGCGGTTTGGTGTGGGCTCAGAGTATTACGATGCATTTTTCAACATGATGGTCACACAATTTCCAGATTGGGATCCGGAAAACATGCTTAAAATCGTAGACTTTCATCTGCATGGAGATGAGGTAGGTCTTCAAGAATACCTTAAGAAAAAAGGTATTACCGACGCAAGAGCTACGCGAATTATTGAAAGTGAAAACTTCACTAAATTCTCAGGAGTTTGGGGTCCGGAAACTGGATGGAGAATTGGCGATTCAACGATTGGATTTGATGACTGGGAAAGAGACCAGACATATGCAACCGCAGTGAAGTTATGGCTTATTGGAGATGTGAAAGACGCAAAAGAGGGACATGAGACAGTTGGTGCCAGAATAAAAAGTGGGTGGGCACTGGAGAAAGTGAAAGCGCATTTTACTAAAGACCTTATTCGTGAACTTCGAAGTGAGTATAGAAGCGCGCTCTTATATTCAAACGACATTCGCCTTCGAGAGGCGGCAGCGCGTGATCAAGCGCTTATAGGGAGCGGAGGATTTGATGACGAATTTGAATATGTATGGAGAACAAATGGAATCTACCAGAAACGTCCAGGATCTGTAAATAAAAAAAATAACCAGCAGATGTCATACAAAGAAATCATTGATAAAGAATTTGAAGATAAATATCTAGGAGAAACACATAGCGGATACGCGTATATAAATCATGTCGATGGGGCTGATAAGTTATATCAAAATCTGGTGAAAGCGTACAAAGCCCGTGCATGGATGAAGGCTGCTATGAAAGCTCCGCTTGTGATCGCACGTGAAGCAGATACGCATTGGAATCTCCATGGATATGAGAGAAAAACAGCCCTTCGCAATAAGATTATTTACGAAATATTAGGAATAGATCTTGATGAAATCGCCGCAATGAGAACTCCCACAGCCAGAGAAGAAATGGGATTTGATCGAGTAACCGAACTTGAGGGAATGGTGGGGGCAATTTCTGAGCGAGCAATCAGAGAAAATAGAGACCTACGTCCTCAAGATTTTGATGATGCGCTTAATTTTATGGATACATCCAAATTTACACCAGAACAAGCTAAAAAATTAGTAGATAATGCTCGAATGTATTGGGATAAATCAAAAAGCGCTGTGTTGGGTGAATATAAAAGCGCAGAACAATTTTACCAAGCGATAGGAATTGAAGATCCTGATGGGTCTAAAAACAGAAGGCAAGGAGTAAGAGATTACAAGGTTAATTTAGACAAAACCCAACACATCGATGCGACTGTTTCTGGTTTGAAATCAAAAGTATTAAACGACCGTCTGCTGAAAAGAAGCTATAAGCGCCTATTTTCGACAGAAGACATGGGATGGGAGTACCTAAACATTAACGCTTTGGGAGAGCGCAATCCTGTTCGTAGAGCAGGAGACCTAGCCGCTCATGTTCAATTCGGACAACAAATGTCAAAGTTTATCAATGACAATTTGGTTGCTAAACCTAAAGTTGATGATTTCAAAGTGGCGTTTAAAGAGATGAGTAATGCGCTTTCTGATGATTTTTACGATGTCGCAGCTGATGCGGTAGCTCATGTTGCTTACGCCACCTCAATGATGTATAAAAAATCAGATTGGGCATGGAAAATACCATTTGTTGGTCCAATCGGCGCGATATTCAAAGAAACCTCAATTATGCAGAAGATTCGAGGTAGAGATCGCGCAGATGCCTGGGGGGCGAATGATATGTTGCATTTCAATCAAGCAGTGGGAGGGCTACAACCGTATCCAAAGAAGAGAAAGTCTGGATTTGGTGGAAGAGTTATTGCTCCGGGATCAGAATGGGATGGGGGGAAAATGAGCAAGCTAAATGGTGGAAACAAGCATAATGCGACTCTTGAAATCATCAACATGACTCTACTTGTTATGTTTGCTCTTACTATTTGGAGAGCGTTAACTGCCAAGAGTGAGGAAGATAAGTAAGACTCGTTTTAATGCTTTTTAAAAATACCCCCAATACCCCCAAACGCATTTTTAAGAGCAC
>CAZYQZ010000016.1:0-12651 GCA_964649915.1 uncultured Gammaproteobacteria bacterium
ACATTTTACTCCCTGGCTCACAATTTCACTCCAGAAATACCGAGAGAAACTTCAATGAATATCAAAACAAAGGCGGCGATTTCACTTTTTTTGAGTACACTTTTTGGAGCTTCAATCGCAATAGTTATCAAGATTGCTCTTCATAATATTGGTCCATTTACCATTCTTTTTTTACGGTTCTTTTTTGCCAGTCTTTGTCTTTTCCCATTTGTTATTAAGGGAAAACCTTGGAGAAGTAAGCAGTTTCATAAACTTCTCGCTGTATCTGTTTTTAGTACGATCAATACAGCGTTATTTGTGTGGGGAATTCAGTATACTTCTGCCTCAGTAAGCCAGATTCTCTATGCAGCTATGCCTCTTCTGATAATTCTTTTATCTCATTTTTTGTGGAAAGAGAAGACTTCAACTCATAAAATTGTAGGAGTTTTAGTGGGACTTATTGGAATTTTCTATATTGTATATCTATCCTTTGTAGAGAAGGGAACGACAATTACTGGAAGCATGAAAGGAAATATTGCGGTTCTTGCTGCAATGTGTTCTTGGATGATGTATATCCTATATTCTAAGAGAATCTCAAAAGATTTTTCCCCGCTTACGATTAGTGGCGTAAATGTCGTTACATCTCTTGGTATTGCTACAGTTCTTTTTCTTATTGAGCTTTCCCATTCATCTTTCTCACTTTCCTTTTTACAACCTCAAGTGCTTTTATCAGGTATGTGGCTTGGGATTGTTGGATCTGCATTTTTTTATATTACCTATCAGTATGGAATCAAGCATACCTCCGCTCTCACAGCAAGTCTTACCAGCTACTTGCAACCGATTGTTACGACTCTTCTTGCTGTAGTATTCTTAGCAGAAACACTAACCTCGGGATTTATCATCGGTAGTATCTTAGTTTTACTTGGGATATTCATTACCACTACCTTTGAGTATTATCACTCTAAAAAACGTAAGTCTTCTCTTGCTAAGTAGCCTCATGTTTTGTACACTGTTAGGACTTTGAAAGAGAGATTTCATGCCCGCACACCCAATCGTTCTTGATATAGAAACTCAGAATATTTTAAGCGAAGTTGGATACGATCATAGGAAGCTTAAGGTTTCAGTTGTTGGTATTTATGATTATGCTACGAACACCTATGAATCGTATTTTGAGCATGAATTATCAGCGCTTTTTCGTAAGCTTGAACATGCCTCTTTCTTGATTGGGTTTAATATCGCACGGTTTGATTTGCCTGTTCTTGCACCGTATTATGTTGGGGATCTTAGTAAGATTGCCTGTCTTGATATGTTGGAACATGTACATGTAGCACTTGGCATGCGAATAGCACTTGATGATCTTGCTCGCGCTACGCTTCGAATTAAAAAGGAAGGGCATGGACTTTTGGCGATAAACTATTTTCGAGAAGGAAAGCTTGATGAGTTGAAAAAATACTGTCTCTCAGATGTACGTATCACTCGAGAGTTATACGAATTTGGAAGAGATAACAAACGCTTATATTTTAACGACGTGAAGGGACAACATGGGTTTACAGTCAATTGGGATAGAATGGGAGCAAGTAAACAAAACGTAGAACTTACTTTACCAATCTAAAAGAAATATGAAAGAGCAATTACGTATTGAAAATCTACATGCCAGTATTGAGGGAAAAGAGATCCTGAAAGGGATAGCGTTGAAAATCAATGCCGGTGAGATACATGCCATAATGGGTCCAAACGGTTCAGGAAAATCCACTCTTGCGCAGTCTCTTATGGGTAATCCGTCATATCTTGGGCAAGACAAGTCAAAAATAACAATCGGTAAAACAGACCTCACTACTCTTAAGACAGAGCAAAGAGCACGATCTGGTCTTTTTCTTGCATTCCAAAACCCCATCAGTGTTCCAGGTGTATCTGTAGCAAATCTTCTTCGTTTCGCATACCAAGCCAAACAAGCAAAGGTCGGCGAAAAGAAGAATCAACCGAAACAGAAAAATCCGTCTTCTGTGTGGGAGTTTAATAAACGATTAATAGAACAAGCGGAAATTCTTTCTATTCCTAAAGAGTTTTTGGGAAGAGGAATAAACGATGGATTTTCAGGCGGAGAGAAAAAGAAAATGGAGATGCTTCAGGCTCTAGTTCTAGAACCGAAGTTTGCTATTTTTGATGAGATCGATACCGGTCTTGATATAGACGCCTTGAAAATTGTTGCTACAGGAATATCTCAATTAAAGGAAAAGGGTTGTGGCGTCCTTATCATCACCCATTATCAGCGTATACTTTCGTATGTTGTTCCAGATTTTATTCATATATTAGTAAACGGGAAAATAGTAAAAAGTGGAGGATATAATCTTGCAAATATTCTAGAAAAGGATGGATATGCAGCCTTCACCCCCAATAAATAATAGTTATCCTCTTGGTTTTCATGAAGCTGAGAACTATGCGTTTAAATCAAAGCGAGGTTTATCACGCTCTACTGTGGAAGAAATATCTTGGTATAAGAAAGAACCTCATTGGATGCGCGAATTTCGTCTGAAAGCGTTAAATATTTTTTACGCGAAATCTATGCCTACCTGGGGTGGAGATTTGACGCAGATTAATTTTGACAACATTTTTTATTACATAAAACCAACAGATAAAAAGGCCAATTCATGGGCAGAGTTACCTATCGAGATACGTCGAACCTATGATCGGATTGGAATTCCCGAAGCAGAAAAAAAGTACCTCGGTGGAGTAAGTGCTCAGTATGAATCTGAGGTGGTATATAAAAGTATCCAGAAAGAACTGGGTAAAAAAGGTGTCATTTTCTTGGATATGGATTCGGGACTGAAACAATACCCTGATCTAGTAAAGGAATACTTCGGTACCATTATTCCGCCACATGATAATAAATTTGCAGCACTTAATAGTGCGGTGTGGAGTGGTGGATCATTCATCTATGTCCCAAAAGGAGTGCGAGTTGAACTCCCACTTCAAGCATATTTCCGTATTAATGCAGCGAACATGGGACAATTTGAAAGGACGCTTATTATAGCTGATGAGGGCAGTTTCGTTCACTATGTAGAAGGATGTACTGCTCCGATTTACACGACCGACTCACTGCATTCTGCAGTTGTTGAAATCGTGGTAAAGAAGGGTGCGCGAGTACGATATACTACAATTCAAAACTGGTCAGTAAATGTCTACAATCTTGTAACTAAACGGATGAGAGTTGAAGAAGATGGTGTAGGTGAATGGATAGACGGCAACTTAGGGAGCAAGCTCACAATGAAGTATCCCAGTGTGTATCTTATGGGGAAAGGTGCACGAGGGGAAATTCTTTCGATTGCGTATGCGGGTCCTGGTCAACATCAGGATGCAGGAGGAAAAGCACTTCACTTCGCTCCATATACTACCTCCAAGATCACCTCCAAATCAGTAAGTCGTGGTGGAGGTCGCACTTCATACCGGGGACTTCTTCAGGTTTTTCAATCTGCACATGGCTCTAAATCAAAAGTTGTCTGTGACGCACTCTTGATCGATGATGCGTCTCGGTCCGATACATATCCAACCATGGATATTAAGCAGAATGATACACAGATTGAACATGAAGCCACAGTTTCTAAGATTGGGGATGAACAACTTTTCTACCTCATGAGTCGAGGATTATCCAAAGTTGATGCAGAAGCAATGATAGTAAATGGATTCATTGAGCCCATCGTAAAGGAGTTGCCACTGGAATATGCAGTTGAACTAAATAGACTTATTCAATTAGAAATGGAAGGTTCGGTAGGCTAAAGCGTAGGAAATATGAAAAGCTCTGACTCAGTTGTCATTATTACTGCTTTGGAAAAAAGAAAAGAATATGAAGTTGATACCGGAGAGAGTAAGACGTTTGTTATTTTTCTTTGTGATGGAATAAGCGCAGAAGGTGACATCATTATTCGGATGGTCGGGGAAAATTCGCACGCTCAGATACTGGGGGTAATCCTCGGGTATCAAGAACAGAAGATTAAACTCTATACCTATCAGAATCATCAGAAAAGAGAAAGTGTGAGTGATCTCCTTATCAAGTCTATACTCTTTGATAAAGCTCAGTTTCACTACGAGGGTCTGATTAAAATAGAAAAAAATGCACAAAGGTCTAATGCATATCAGAAAAACCAAAACCTGCTTCTTTCTTCTGCAGCCTGGGCTCATAGTAAACCTGCGCTCGAAATTTTAGCGAACGATGTGCGGTGTACCCATGGAGCAACTATCGGGCAGATTAGTAGTGAGGAGTTATATTATTTGCAAACGCGAGGAATTTCGCGTAGTGATGCAACTGCTCTTATAGTAGAAGGATTTTGCCAGGATGTATTGATGCGCATTCCCGATAGAAAGATTATGGATAAACTTACCGACCAACTACATAGTAAGGTTATTGAATTACTACAATAAGGAGTATATATGGCGGAATTTGTAAAAGTTGCAACAAAAGCTGATCTTCCAAATGGGAAAATGAAAGAAGTTCGTGTTTCGGGAAAAGTACTTACCATTGCAAACGCAGATGGAGAGTATATGGCGTTTGATGGAATTTGTACGCATGAACACTGCTCTCTTGCCGGAGGGTTTTTAGATGGGTATACACTAACGTGTTATTGTCATGGTGCTCAGTTTGATATTGGGAACGGAAAGGTTTTATCACCTCCCGCGACAGATCCACTTGGTGTATATCAAGTGAAAACCGAAGGAGAAGATATACTTGTCCAGATTTAAGCGTGAGTTCAATCACAGAGAGAAAAAAGGTGGTTGGCTAGAATATGAGGAAATATGATCGATACGAAAAAAGTAATCCAAGATTTTCCAGTACTAAGTAGACGAATTTCTGATAAGCGAATAGTGTATTTAGATTCTACAGCTTCGTCTCTTAAGCCATCACAAGTCATTACGGCTCAAGATGAGTATTACACGCGGTTTCCTGTAAATATTTTTCGTGGAATTTACACGCTTTCAGAGGAGGCAACCGCGAAGTATGAAGAGGCACGTACTCTTGTGTCAGACTTTATCGGAGCAGGACACTCCAATACTGTTGTCTTTACAAGAAACGCGACAGAGTCCATTAATCTTGTGGCTTACTCGTGGGGAAGAATGCATATAGAAGAGGGTGATGAAATAATCTCAACAGTTATGGAGCATCATGCGAATATTGTGCCATGGCAGCAGTTATCGTATGAAATGGGTGCGACTCTTAAGTATATTGATATTGATGAAAATGGCTATTTAGATTGGAAGACTCTGGAAAAGCTCGTAACATCCAAAACCAAATTGCTTTGTCTTGCACAGGTATCAAATGTATTAGGAACGATCAATCCCATAAAAGAAATAATTCAGTTTGCGAAAAAGAAAAATAGCAAACTAAAAGTACTAGTTGATGGTGCCCAATCCATACCTCACATGAAGGTAGACGTAAAAGATTTAGGATGTGATTTTTTTGTATTTTCTGCACATAAGATGTTAGGGCCAACGGGCGTTGGAGTCTTATGGGGTAAATATGAACTTTTAGATTCCATGATTCCATTTCAGATGGGAGGAGACATGATCAAGGAGGTTTATCTTGATCGGACCACTTTTAAGGCTCCGCCGCATAAATTTGAGGCTGGAACCCCTCACATCGCCGGCGTTATTGGATTAGGTGAAGCAATTCGGTATCTTACCCATCTGGGAATGGAGAATATTCGGTTACACGAAAAAGAAATTACGTCTTACGCACTTTCACGCTTAAATGATATTTCTCAATTAAAAATCTATGGACCTTCTCAAGCAAGAGATCGGGGAGGTGTAATCGCTTTTACAATTAAAGGAATCCACCCCCATGATATAGCCCAAATCCTCAATGAGGATAACGTGTGTGTTAGATCTGGTCATCATTGTGCTATGCCGCTTCATACAAGGTTGTCCCTCAGCGCTACCTGCCGCGCTTCTTTTTATGTCTACAATACGAATGCCGATGTAGATATGCTGATTGATAGTATAAAGAAGGCTCAAAAAATATTTACCCGTTAGTCATGGATAATTTTTATCGAGAAAACATACTCGACCACTTCAAGAACCCTAGAAATTTTGGTGTGCTTAAAGATCCTGATTTTGCAAGTGAAGAAAACAATCCTTTATGTGGCGACAAAATAACAATGCAAGTGAAACTCGTTAAAAGCACCGTCGAACCGAGAGTTATTGAGGAAATTAGGTTCAACGGTGAAGGGTGTGCTATTTCTATGGCATCTGCTTCACTACTCACAGACTACGTGAGGAATAAAACGCTTACCCAAGTTCGCGCTTTGGGTACTGCGGATATATTAAAACTCCTTGGTATAGAACTCACCCCAACCAGACTTAAATGCGCGCTTCTTTCACTTGAAGTATTACACAAAGCGCTTTTCGTTTCGTCATAAATATTCGCCTTGTACCACGTTGGTATATTTGCTAGAGTAGAGATATGGGTGCTTCCTCCAATCCTTCGGGACCCAAGAATGTACGCAATCTGAAGGTAACGGTGGACAGAGATCTTTGTATTGGTGCAGCATCATGTATAGCTGTAGCACCGAAAGCATTTGATCTCGATAATGAAGCCAAAGCTATTATCTTAGATACAGTAATTGAAGATAGTAATGAGATAATTCTTGATGCTGCCAGGTCGTGTCCTGTGTCTGCCATCATCATTCATGATGAAACAGGAAAAAAACTATATCCATAACGCCGTAGAAATGACTCTTGATTCTCGACACAATATTCATCCGTGTCCCTCGTGCGGATTCAATTCACTTTTTGGAATGCCTGGTGGACGAGATGCAGTATGTAATAACTGTGGATATAAAGAACCTTGTTGTAGCGACTAACTATGAAAAATATAACAGTTAAGATAGGCGGGGAAGCGGGTTTTGGTATCATGACCACTGGGCTTTTCCTAGGAAAAATTGCTATTCGATCTGGTTACTTTGCGTATGAGTATGCTGAGTATCCATCACTTATTCGAGGTGGCCATAACGTCATTGAGGTAAGAATTAGTGATGAGAAAATATACTCTCAGGAACAAAAAGTAGATGTACTTGTCTCACTGAACGCAGAAACCCTCAGGCTTCATGTAGGTGAAATGAAAAATGGTGGAGTGATAGTACTTGATAAAGATAAGATCGATACCTCCAAAATTACTCTTCCGCATAACAACATCACGTTTATTCATGTACCGTTCACGAAAATTCTACAAACAAATTCTCTTTCAAACGTCATGATAAACAACATTGCTCTTGGATCCCTCATGCATGTATTAGGTGTAGATGATAGTGTCTTGAAGGAGCTTATATCTCAAACGTTCGCTAGGAAAGGACAGGAAGTCATTGATCAGAATCTTAATGCAGCAAAGCTGGGATTTGATGCTGCAAAGGCGAGTCATGTAGAGGGATACTCCATCAAGATTCCGAAGCGAGAGTCATTCGAAACACAGCTTTATATGTCAGGGAATGAGGCGATAGGACTGGGCGCGATTATGGCTGGGTGTAAATTCTATGCGGCATATCCGATGACTCCATCATCAGCTATTCTTCACTATCTCGCTAGTAAAGGAGAAAAATCTGGAATGGTTGTGAAGCATGCGGAAGATGAAATCGCAGTAATGAATATGGCAGTTGGCGCAGCCTGGTCAGGAGTCCGATCGATGATTGGTACCTCAGGTGGAGGATTTGCCCTCATGGTAGAGGCGGTTTCACTGGCTGGAATTACAGAGACACCGGTTGTGATTGTCATGGGACAGAGACCTGGACCTGCGACAGGGCTTCCTACATGGACAGAGCAAGGAGATCTTCTGTTTATACTCCATAGCGGACATGGAGAGTTTCCCAAAATTCTACTCGCACCTGGGGATATAGAAGAAGCATGTCTTATGACGTTTAAAGCGCATAACTTCGCAGAAAAATATCAAACACCAGTGTTTGTAATAGGAGATAAATATCTTCAAGAAGGACACCAAAGTGTTGAAGAGATGAAAATCAAAAATCATTCTCTCAAAATAGAACGAGGGAAGCTCTTATCACAAGATGATTTGAATGCATTGACCTCCCCATATAAACGATATGCAGTGTCCGAAGATGGGATTTCCCCACGTGCGATTCCTGGAATGACTGGAGCTCTTCATCAAGCGAATTCATATGAACACATGGAGGATGGACATACAACTGAAGACGCGAATGAGCGTATCAAACAAGTTGATAAACGAAATCAGAAAATAGCAACATTTCTTAAAGAGGATGCACGTCTTCCCACGCTATATGGTGATCCTCATGCCTCTCTTACTATAGTATCATGGGGCTCTATGAAGCTC
The DNA here is from genome assembly GCA_964649915.1 of uncultured Gammaproteobacteria bacterium. GTDB lineage: Bacteria > Patescibacteriota > Microgenomatia > 2-02-FULL-39-11 > 2-02-FULL-39-11 > CAZYQZ01. The sequence goes on from CAZYQZ010000016.1 coordinate 8,309, forward strand.
CCTATATTGCAGGCGATGAAAGATTGCGGAAACAAATTTAATTTCTTACATTTTACTTATATGTGGCCACTTCCCAAAGATGAGTTGAAAGCTATGCTTTCAGGCTTTTCTAAGATGCTTTTGGTAGAAAATAACTCAACGGCACAACTGGGTCAGCTTATTCAGATGGTGACTGGAATCGAAATTAAAGAGAAATTACTGAAGTATTCAGGAAGGCCAATGTATCCTGAAGAAATTATAGAAAGGATTGGGACACTTGTATGAACGCCGCCACACCAGTACCTACACAAACTAAACACAATCCCGGGTTTGACGGATATTTTCCAACCTGGTGTCCAGGATGTGGTAATTTCGGTATTTGGGCAGCACTCAAAATGGCGTTTGCGAAACTTGGATTTACTCGCGAGAATGTTTCCATCGTATTTGGGATTGGCTGTTCGGGTAATATGAATGACTTTTTCTGGACGACTTCCTTTCACGCACTTCATGGAAGGGCAGTACCCACAGCAATCGGTGTCAAAATTGGAAATCATAAAACTCCCGTTATTGTTATTGCGGGAGATGGAGACACGTATGGAGAAGGAGGAAATCATTTCTTACATGCCTGTCGAGGAAATCATGACATCAAACTTATTATTCATGATAATAGAGTGTATGGTCTCACCACAGGCCAAGTTGCCCCGACAGCACTGAAAGGATTTAAAGCAAAATCTACTCCCTCTGGCATGATTGAGGTACCAGTGAATCCGATTGCACTCGCTATCACTCAAGGTGCAACCCATGTAGCTCAAGGATTCTCTGGAGATCTTACACATCTTACTGACCTTATGGTGTCAGCCATACAACACAAAGGATTTTCTCTTATGAACATATTTCAGCCATGTGTTACGTTTAATCATGTGACGACATATCAATGGTACCGAGAGAGAGTCTATAAACTTGATGCGAGTAACCATGATCCAAAAAATCTTACGAAAGCATTTGAAAAATCTTTAGAATATGAGACAAAAGTTCCTATCGGACTTATCTACCAAAGTGAACGTCCTACATACACTGATAGTCTCTCTCAACTGGCGCAAAACACCCTAACCGGTGCACCGCTGCAAGTTGACCAAGAGAAGTTTATAGCCGAATTTCGTTAATATTTTGCTCTATTGACAACTTAGCAGTCTATTTGTTACACTGCTAATCCAAAGGAGAAAGCTATGACAGATATCCAAAACTTCAAAGATAAAGTACTTCCAGTAGTTCCAATTCGAGACGGAGTAGTGTTTCCTAATACAGAAATAGTTTTGACATTTGGTAGACCCAAATCCCTCTCTGCAATCGAAGCAGCCAATCTCTCAACCGATAGACTTGTCGTTCTCGTTATGCAAAAAAGTGCCTCTGTGCACGAGCCAAGCACTAATGATCTTTATACCATTGGAACGGTTGCCAGAATTGAACGACTGTTGAAATCTGATACAGAAATAAACGCGCTTGTTCGCGGAATTGCACGGGTTGAAGTTACAAGTTACGAAGCACGTGAACCATACTTTTTGGGTAAGATTTTAGAAGTGAATGATGAATATTCTCCCTCAGATGAGATAAGCGCCTTATGTAATCTTCTGACTGCACAACTCAAGAAAGCAGTAAATTTGGGTAAGTCAATCGATTTTCTCTCATTTATGAATATTATGTCAGGTCTTCCACCCGTTGAGCTTTCGCATCATATCGGATCAATTCTTGATATCAAACCTCAAGAGAAACAATTACTTTTAGAAATGCGATCAGTAAAGGACAGGCTTACACGAATAGCTGATTATTTGACTCACGAAGTGAAAATTTTAGAAATTGAAAAGAAAATATCATCCAAGACTCAGGAAAAGTTTGATAAAAACGTTCGTGAGACTGTTCTTCGAGAAAGACTTAAGACAATCGAAAAGGAATTAGGAGAAGAAGGAGATTCTAAGGATACGAAAGAGTTGAAAGACAAGATAAGAAAAGCTCATATGCCTAAAGAGGTTGAGGAGAAGGCGATGAAAGAGCTTCAAAAACTTGCTCAAATGTCTTCTTATAATCCTGAAGCATCCTACGTCCGTAATTATCTGGACTGGCTCGTGGATCTTCCATGGTCTACCTCAAGTGATGGGGAGCTTAATATCGCCAAGTCGACCAAAGTATTGGATGAAGATCACTTTGGTTTGAAGAAAATGAAAGAGAGAATTTTGGAGTATCTTGCAGTTTTGAAGCTTAAGCAGAACAAGTATGAATCAGAAAAAACTGCGTCAGCACAAGAAAAGACCCAAACCGCGGGACATGGTGATACCAAGGATGAGAAGAAACCTAAAAAAGCAACAGTTCCCACGATCCTTTGTTTCGTTGGTCCACCGGGAGTTGGAAAAACCTCAATTGGTAGATCAATAGCCAGAGCCCTAGGGCGCAAATTCGTAAAAATGTCCCTTGGGGGTATGCGAGATGAAGCTGAAGTGCGAGGACACAGACGGACCTATGTAGGCGCACTTCCCGGAAGAATTATCCAGGGGATTAAGCAAGCTGGTACCAATAATCCTGTCTTTATGCTTGATGAGATTGATAAGGTAGGGACAGATTTCCGAGGTGATCCATCATCAGCCCTCCTTGAAGCGCTTGATCCAGAACAAAATTTTGCTTTTTCCGATCATTACCTTGAGGTGCCGTTTGATCTTTCGGAAGTAATGTTTATCACAACATGTAACGTATTGGATACGATACCTCCAGCTCTTCGTGACAGGTTGGAAATTATTCATTTCCCGGGCTATACTCAGGAAGAGAAGTTTCATATCACGCGCGACTTTCTCGTAAAGAAACAGTTAGAAGCTCACGGTTTGGATAGCACCCAGGTTGAATTCTCAGACGCATCTATTCATGAGATTATCAAGAAATACACACGTGAGGCAGGAGTCAGAAGCTTGGAAAGACAGATCGCAACTATACTTCGCAAAGCCGCAAAAGAAATTGTTGATGGAAAGAAGGAGCGTATTAGTGTCCTTCCGGTAAATATTCCCAAGTTTTTAGGACCAGCGAAGTTCACCGCCTATCTTGCAGAGAAAAAAGATGATGTTGGGATGTCGACAGGTCTTTTCTGGACAGAAGTAGGTGGAGGAATACTCTTTATAGAGGTTGGACTTATGCCAGGGAAAGGCAGTCTTATTCTTACGGGACAACTTGGTGATGTCATGCAAGAATCATGTAAAGCAGCCATCTCATATATTCGGGGTAGATTTAAGCAGTTTGGACTTGATGAGAAGTTTTTCCAAAGGATTGATGTTCATGTCCATATTCCAGAAGGGGCAGTACCAAAAGATGGTCCAAGTGCTGGTATTGCGATTACAACAGCCCTTATAAGCGCATTGACAAAGATTGCTGTAAGAAAAGATGTTGCAATGACAGGTGAAGTTACTCTACGGGGACGAGTGTTGGAAATTGGAGGAATTAAAGAGAAGGTTATCGCAGCTCATCAGGCGGGAATAAAGACTGTGATCATGCCAAAAGAAAATAAGAAAGATCTGGAAGACATTCCAACAAACGTCACAAAAGACTTGAAGTTCTTCTTCGTAGACCATATGGATCAAGTCCTGAAAATCGCTCTTGTTCATCCTTTGAAAGAGGTGGAACACAAGTCTAAGGAATCGATAATAGAGGGAGTTCCACAGCCATTGACAGCGAGACTTAATTCTTAAGATACATTCTTTCTCATTGTTTTGATACAATCAAGATCACGTATGGGAATGTTCTTAAGGATGGTAAAGAAATATTTTTTCTTAATACTTCTTCTTATTGCAGTTATCTTTCCTGCATATTCCTCACTGAGATCTATTATTCAGGGTAGTATTCCATTTTGGTATGATCCTGCCAGAGACTTTCTTCTTGCATCGGACAATCTTAAAAAGATAACACTCATTGGTCCAACAACAGGTATACCTGGACTTTTCTACGGACCATATTGGATTTGGCTTATTAGCATCTTCATGCTACTTAGTCGGGATCCTCGGGTGGTTACGTTTTTTATACTGTTTATTCCGTATTACATACTATTTCCACTAACTTTATTTAAGTTTCAAAAAACTTTCAGTAAATGGGTGTGTCTTAGTCTTTGGATACTATTTATCTCTTCATTTAGCTTTTATAGTACGTTTCTGTGGAATCCGCACCTCGCTCCACTTTTATATCTGCTTCTTGGGTACTTCATAGTATTTGGTACAAAGGCGAGCAAATGGCGAAGTCTTCTCACGGGCGCTATATGTGGGTTAATACTCAATATTCATATCTCGTTTGGATTGGGTATTTTTATCGCAAGCACGCTGTATCTTATTGGAGTAAGT
>CAZYQZ010000017.1:0-12573 GCA_964649915.1 uncultured Gammaproteobacteria bacterium
CTTAAAAATATTGCTAGTAGTTTTTTAAACCGCAGTATTCCCTATGAAAATTTTATTCAACTTGGTGATGAAGAGGTAATATCACATCTTGTGAAAATAAAAGGGATTGGCAGATGGAGTGCACAGATGTTTCTTATGTCTTCACTTGCGCGCCCGGACGTTTTTTCCTATGGAGATTTAGGTCTTAGGAAAGCGATACAAAAAATGTACAAACTCAAAAAACCAGTGACAGAAAACCAGGCAGAAACAATATCATCTAAGTGGAAGCCCTATAGAACGTACGCGTGCCGTGTACTCTGGAACTCTCTCATAACTGCGTGACTATATTAGGGATTCTTGGATATACGTGCCGGTAGTTTTATCCACATTCTTCTTCTCACTAATTTCAGCTTTTACTTCTTAATACCAGTTACAGAATGTAAAAAATATGTAGATGAATAAAATCTTGTCAATAAAGGGGGCCGTCTTTAGAATCGAGTTACACTTGTTTTTGCCTTAACCTCGGCAAACCATTTATCAAAAAGCTCACCGATTTTCTGTTGTCGTAGATTCTCATACACATCATTTCTCAGTTTTGCTTGATCGGTTGCCGCTACTAAACTTTCTTGATTTTGAGTGATGTATTCATCTATTTCCTTTTCAGAGACAGTTGCTTCTTTATCAAACATTTTATCAATCGCGATTTGAATCTCGACTTGTTTACGGAATGTATCACGTGTTAATCCTTGAGCTTTCAATGCGTCATCGAGACTCATCTGTCCTTTTAAACGTTCCTCTATCTCTTTTACTTTCGAGTCAACCGCTGCGCTGTCAACGGCAACGCCTTTCTTTTGAGCTTGCTGCGCTATAATTTTTTCACTTATTAGATTTTCTAAGACTGATGCCCCAAATTTACTGTTGAGTTCTTTTTCAAACTCCAAACGTGTAATAGGTTGTCCATCCACAGTTGCGACTATAAAAAGATTCTTATATCGGATTGCAAGAAATGCAATGAGTATAACCGCAATGATAAGAATATTTCTCACCCAGGATGTTTTTGTTTGTGGTTGATGTGTATCTGAAATAAGCCCTTGGCTATCGAGTGTAACGGTTTCAGGACTTGCTGGTTTTACAACTGATTTTATTTTTTTCTTTGCCATAAGAAGATCCCATAAGTATACTATATCATTGAGAAAAAACAAGTCCAAAATGTGGAAAGAAAATCTGGATAATTGCAAACAGAAGAAAGCTACCCACAGAAATAGCTAAAATAACCATGAGTTTGAAATTTGAATCAAACATACATAATAAATACTATGTCACTTATAATCAAAGATGAGAATTTCTCGAAATACAAATTCGTCTCCCCTACCATACAACACATTTCCCCTTTTGGAAATGAATTCAGAAAACTTTTCTTTCAGATCAGCGGTTAAAAGTTGGACTTGTTTAAATCCCAACATTTCTATTTTGGAAAGAATATCCATGAATAAGAAGGTGCTTTCCCAACGAAATGCAGGAAAAATCATCACAACGCGTCCGCCTTTCTTTAAAATTTTGGCATACTCTCCAAAAGCTCCTAGATATAAGGTGCTTAATTCTCGTATGACACGATCGATCTGAGGTCGGGTTGGAAATCGATTAACAGCTGGACCTAAATACGGTTCGGTTGCGATACAATCAACTGAGTTTTGTGGAAAATATTTTGAAAGTTGTAATACATCGATATTTTTTACAATTGGAGAAGCGGAAAGCGCAACATACCTATCTTTCAACCATCGAACATTTTCTGTCGTGTCAGTTATCGCTTTCTGTGAAATATCGCTCCCATATATATGTTTATAACCCATGAGTAACGCTTCTGTAATGATTGTTCCACTTCCACAAAATGGATCAAGGAGTACACTTTCATAGTCTTTAGAAGAAAGGTTAATAAGTGCTTGCGCAAGTTTAGGTGGAAGTATTCCAGAGCGTACATCACGTGCTGGTCTACCGAAATCACGAAAGCTATACGATTCAAATAACTGCACTTGAATAGTTCTTCCAATATAAAGATGTGTTGAGGAAGCAATGCATACAATCTCTGCTCCACTTCGCAGGAGTGTATTTTTTTGTACAGAAACACTTGAAAGAAAACGCTCTTTCATTTGAACAAAACCAGAAGATTTTTTGATTGCCTGTAATTCTTTCTTCACATGTTTAGCAACATACATAAGAAACTTTTTCCAGCTTGGAATATAGGGGATTTCCTTATCTAAGTAATACAGACTAACACCAAAGTGAATCTTTCGAGTTATTGAAGGGAAAAATTTTTCATTTAAAAAATTACCGGAAAGAATACTCAGGAACTCTGTTTCTGAGTCTACAACATCGAGTACTTTAAGAATTTCAACGATTTTTATTACTCCTCCAAGCGCACTCATCACCTCTTGCATTGATATGACATTTTGAATCGAAAGTACGAGGACTTCTTCAGAAGCGCTCACAATAGTATGTGCAATCTGACTTCTTACTAAAAAGGCATGTATTTCACTTATTGAAAGAGCCGGATTTCTTCCGAGAATGAATGCGTAGGTTGTTTCTTTCATATGTATAAATCTTTACATGTTGGACACAAATGAAACTCATATTTTTTATCAAATTTTTTCCATACATGATACGCTTTTTTCAGCTCCACCTTACACATATCACATTGAAATACTTTATAAGCTGGTGGACTTTTTGTTTTCCACTCTGTGGAGGCTTCAAGAAGGTAATTGTCTAATCTTTGATTTTTATTCATGAGCATATCCTTCCTTTTTGTAACACATATCACAGATGTGAACTGGAGTTTTATACTCATCATTTTCAAGAAAGAAGTGCCATGCTTTTTCTACCGGTTTCTGACAGATTGCACAGCGAAACTCTCGGTATTCCGGCTCCCAAGAAATGTTCCATTTGCTGACTATTTTCTCTATATCTGTCTTCATACTTCTGGTATTATACTACCCGTGTTGTTCTCGAGCCAGGAGTGCTGTACAATAGTAGGCTATTGAGAGGCCTTCTTAGCTTAGTGGCAAAGCGGCAGTTTTGTAAACTGTTGACGTCAGTTCGATTCTGACAGAAGGCTCCAAAAGCTGAGGTACCCAAGCGGCCAACGGGGTCAGACTGTAAATCTGATGGCTCACGCCTTCCCAGGTTCGAATCCTGGCCTCAGCACACGTATTTCTACAAAAGCCACCTCCTCGTGTATTAAAAGGAAAATAAACACCCCTCTTCTATAATTAGTTTTTTCCCACGACAAAACATGCAAGTAAAAAGGGTATGGGGATACTCTCTGAGTATCAGAGAATCGTTATGTAGATTTCACTCGTTTTTTACGCTGCAAAAGCTTCATTCTTTCTTGACTTCTCTTTTGCATAGAAAGCAATTTTTCTGCCTTCTTTTGTAGTTCATCATCTACGATTTTCTGACATTCACCATCCGGACAAACAGTTTTAGTATAGGTAATAGTAGACAAACCTACTTTTTCTACCCATTTTTTCTCTAATATCCGGATCTTCCCGCAACGAATACATGGAGTATTTTCTGACAAAGTAGACTCCTTATCTGAATGCTATTAACGATTAATATCTTGGTCTTTGTTGCCCACCACCATGGCCACCGCCACCAAATCCTCGTCTGTTTCCTCGTCCATCGCCACCACTTCGTCCATTGGTGTATGTGGGTTTTGGTAATGCTTCTTTCACAACGATTGAGCGACCTTCCAAATTGTATCCATTCAGAGATTGGACAGCTTTTTGTGCTTCTTCTTCTGTAGACATCTCAACAAATCCGAATCCCCTGCTTTGGCCTGTGTATTTGTCTTTAATAACACTTGCAGTAACTACTTGTCCCTGCTGTGCAAACAACTGACCCAAGGTATCATCGGTTACAGTGTATGGAAGACTTCCAACGAAAAGATTTTTTGCCATTTTTTTTATAACTCCTTCATGTTCTATTATGCTTTTCTTAAGAAGAATAGAAATTAAATAATTTAAGCTAGAAAATTTGTCTAAATCTCAAGCATATAAACAAATTTACTGGCTCAAATCTCTATGGAACAAGCTATTATACCAGATTTGCGGTGTTTCTGCTAATACACTCTCTCAACCACTGCGGGAATTAACTCCACAGTTTAGTATACTTAATATAACTATGACACTCAGACGTAGAGGTGGATTTACACTTATAGAAATTATCTTGGTGATTGGAATATTGGGACTACTTCTTGCGATCACCCTTGTTGCGATAAATCCTGGAAAGCAATTTTCCCAGGCAAATAATACGAAGCGAAGAAACGACGTCATAGCGATTTTGAATGCTATCCAGCAATATACTATCGATAACAAGGGGGTATTACCATCAAGTATTACAACTACCACCCAGACTATCCAAAAAACCAGCGGGGTCGATCTTTGCGGTTTACTTGTTCCCACATATATCGCCTCGCTCCCTGTTGATCCTTTAACAAATAGTGGCACTCCCGTGACAAATTGCTCATCAAGTTACACCACCAACTATACGATCAGTCGCAGTACAACAAATAATCGCCTTACAATTTCCGCTCCTAATGCAGAACTGAGTGCAACCATAAGCGTAAACCAATAAAGATACGAGCCTCATTCATTTCACTGATCCTAATCATCCGATCGATTGAATGATTGCCTCAAATTGAGTATAATGTTCCTAGTATAAACACCGCGGGGTAGTGTACAGCCGCACAGGAGGCTCATAATCTCCTAGACCGGGCGCAACTCCCGGCTCCGCAACTGAGGGCATTAAAGAAAATGCAAAAGGCTCCTGAAAGGGAGCCTTTTTTATTGCTGCATTTTCTTTCGCCCTCATGGGGATGAAGTGACGAAGTCACTTAATATCCCCAAGTAGAATATAATAATTATTAGTATGTATTACGTTTATATTCTCCAATCGGTAAAGAAATCAGATTGGTTATATAAAGGAAGTACATCGGATTTGAAAAAGAGAGTTGCTGAACATAATCGAGGAAAGAACTTTTCTACTGCTCCATATGCTCCTTTCAAACTTATTTATTATGAGGCATATCTCCTCAAGAAAGACGCAGAGGCAAGAGAAAAATATCTCAAAACTAGTATGGGAAAAAGAGTTATAAAGAAGCAGTTAGCAAACTATTTGAAGATGAAATAAACCAAGTTCTAGTTTCTTCCGGTCTTCGTAGCCAAAGTAAAAATAATCTTTCATAGATCTTTTTTTGTTGCACTCTATATTACATATGTGAAATACTAGTCTCAATGCAACTTCCTAAGTCATTCACAACAGTCACTCCATTTTCCAAATTTCTTGCACTTAGCATGTTTATCGTTTTCCCTATTCTCGCTTTTTGGTTAGGCAAATATTATCAGCAATCCAAATCAGCTAAAATAGAATATGTTACACAGGAAAAAATTGTGATGGTCTATCCTACTGAAACTCCTCGTGAACTTATTGATAGATGTGGGGATATTCCAGATCGCGCATATCCGACGAAAGAACATTTTGATTCAATAATTGGTCCAGTATGGTCTCCAGATTGTAGACATATATCGTGGTCTCTATGGATTGCGGGGATTGGTTACGAAGGAAATGACCCTGAAGTGATACGGGCAATGGAAAATGATCGCAGAACTATATCTCCAAAGGAAGGTGTCTTTGTCTATTCCGAGAATAAAGATTCCGTTAAGAGAATATACACGCCGAAAGAATATGATGAAACGCCTGAGTTTATGCAATGGCAAGACAGAGATATTCTTTTTTTTAAAGCGAATCACAATACATACAAATATACTCTTTCAACTCAAGAGATTTCTCTCATACAATAAATCAAGTTCAATTTTTTCTGATTTCTTCCATACTCCACAGTACAAGTTAAAATAGCGCTTTCATAGGGAGTTTTTTTCTATTTTATATAAACAGTGTAAAATAACTACATGATCGACAATAATTTTAATAAAAACCAATACCAGGAAAATACATCTACCTATTTGACTCATAATCAAGACGGGTCAGCAGGAGGAGGATCTGTAGAAAGTAGAGTTGAACTATTAAAGAAATATTTACCAAAAGGACGGACGGTTTTTGAAATAGGATCTGGTGGTGGAAATGACGCGATGTCTTTGCATAAGAATGGATACGAAGTAATCGCAACAGACTTTGTAGGTAATTTCATAAAGATTCTGAAAGAAAAAGGTTTAAACGTATTATTATTTGATGCTAAAAAAGAAGAAATACCTAGAGATATAGATGCTATTTTTGCAAACGCAGTCTTTGTGCATTTTACTCCAGAAGAGGTTAAACATTTTCTTCAAAAAGCAAAATTAAAACTGCAGAATGAAAAAATTATTTTTATAAGTGTCTTAAAAGGTGAGGGTTCAGAAAGAAGTGCGAGGAAGAAAGGATTTGAAAGAGACTTTCAATACTACACTTTAGAGTCTATATCAGGCTTACTCAATGATGAAAGTTTTGAGGTTATGTATAGTGATGATGACGGTAAGTGGCTCCAGTTTATCGGAAAAGGTAAATTCTAGTTTCTTATAAAGAATTTCTTTAAAGTCTCATTACCCGTTATACTATACATGTGAAGTTTCTTGTTTTCCAACACGTTCCCCATGAACATCCCGGTCTTATTAGTGATTTTGCAAAAGAAAACCATATTAGTCTTGAAATCATAGAATTATGGAAGTCATACACAATCCCCTCTCCCAGCGCGTATCAAGCGCTTATCATTATGGGTGGCCCTATGGGAGTATATGAAGATTCAACCGTATTTCCTTCCAAAGCTGAGGAAATAGAAATTATTAAAGATTCTGTCGGTGAAATTCCAATATTGGGTTTCTGTCTCGGTAGTCAACTTCTCGCTCATGCATTAGGAGCAAAAGTTTACCCAAATATTGTTGATGGAAAGCATAAGAAAGAAATTGGCTACTACTCTATAGAACTTACACCCGAGGGTAAACAAGACTTTTTATTTGATACGTTTCCCTCTCCCTTTCAGGTACTAGAATGGCATGGTGACGCATTTGATTTGCCACAAGGTGCCCAACTACTAGCAACATCACCCCTTTGTACCAATCAGGCATTTTCTTATAAAAGTGCATTTGGCTTATTATTTCATTTTGAATTCACACCAGAAATGGTAAAAAAACAAATTGAGATTGATAAGCGTTGGATTCATAAAGACTTTCAAATGAATGAGCAACAATTGATTACTGACTCGCTGAAAAAGGCGGATCTTATGAAACAGCAAAGTGTATTACTTCTCAATAATTTTCTGAAAATAGTCCGGGATAATCTTTAATCACCATTTTTCCACATACATATAAATCATCTGTCGCTTTTGAATGCGGTCGTAAATTATTAGTAGTACAATGATTGTATGGTGGCATTTCTTAAACGTAGAATTCGACTCATTATTATTGCACTTGTAGTTGTGGGGATTGGATTTTTCTTATTTCAAAACAATGTCGCAACGAAGAGTAAAAAGGAGGAGAAGGCTTTGGTCAAACGAGGCACTCTGGAAGAAAAACTCACAATTTCTGGTCTTGCTGATGCAGATGAAAAAGTGACCCTTAGATTTCAAACCTCGGGAAGATTATCATGGGTTGGTGTTCATGAAGGTGACGTGGTGAAGAAGCATCAATTGATCGCAGCACTTGATCAGAGAGAGGTGAAAAAGACATTAGAAAAATATTTAAACGAATACAAACAGGACCGTAATGCATTTGACCAGAGTCAAGATACATACAAAAATCAGATTATTACAGACAGTATTAAAAGGGCGCTCGAGAATTCACAGGTGTCACTTAATAACTCTGTCTTAGATGTTGAGCTCAATAGTTTATCTATCGAGTTTGCGAATCTTTTTTCTCCCATTGCGGGAGTTGTGACACGTGTTTCCTCTCCTTTTCCGGGCGTAAATATTACCCCCTCTCAGGCAGAATTTGAAATCATAAATCCTGAAACAATATTTTTCTCAGCAACCGCTGATCAAACCGAAGTAACACAACTGAAGAAAGATCTTGAGGGTGAACTGACTCTTGATTCGTATCCTGATAAAACGTTTGCTGGAACTATTCAAGCTATTTCATACGCACCAAAAGAGGGTGAAACTGGAACCGTGTACGAAGTAAAATTTGGATTTATACCAGATGGTAATTGGGAACAATACCGTCTAGGCATGTCAGGTGACGTGACGTTTACTACGAAGCGAAAAACCGATACCCTCTATCTACCTCTTCGGTTTGTTAAAGACACAGATGGGAAAAAGTATGTTACTGTTCATACAAAAGATGGGAAAATTGAAAAAAAGTTTGTAACCACAGATCTTGAGACCGATACGAATATAGAAATTGTAAACGGTCTTTCGGAAGGCGAGACCGTCTATGATTAAGCTCACTCACTTATACAAAGAATACGTTCTTGATGGAGAGACATTCCAGGCGCTTAAAGACATTTCTCTTGAAATAAAAACAGGTGAGTTTACTTCACTTGTTGGTCCTTCAGGTTGTGGTAAATCGACCTTGATGCACATCATCGGACTTCTCGATACACCTACCAAAGGTGAGCTTTCAATTCAAGGAACAAATATCTCTGATCTCACTGACGACCGTCTTTCAGCTCTTAGAAATCAATTTGTAGGATTTATTTTTCAACAATTCAATTTGATTAATAAACTTACAGTTTTAGAAAATATTCTTCTTCCCACAATTTACTCAACCACTGTGAATACTCAGAACGTGCGGGAGAAGGCCCTTTCTCTTCTTGATCGTTTTGGAATTGCGGCAAAAGCTTTCTCATATCCTCAAAAACTATCTGGAGGACAACAACAACGAGTCGCTATTGCTCGCGCACTTATAAATTCCCCAAAAGTCATTTTAGCAGATGAGCCTACCGGTAACCTTGACCAAAAAACTGGGCAAACCATACTGAATCTCTTACAGGAGTTGAATCGGAAAGAAAATATCACCGTACTTATCGTTACCCATGATGAAAACATTGCAAAAAAGGCAAAACGACAAATACATATGATCGATGGACAAATTGTACGTGAAAAAAAATGAACGTTCTTATCTTTATTCTTAGGTCGTCCTTTGAAGATTTCAGGAGAAACAAAATGAGAACTCTCCTGACCTCTCTGGGTATTCTTATCGGAGTTTCTTCTGTTGTACTACTCATTGCCTTTGGATTAGGTCTTAAGAAGTATATCGAAAATCAGTTTGAAAGTTTGGGAACCAATCTTCTTCGGGTTGTCCCGGGAAAAATTCTGCAGGGTGGAAGTTTTAGGGGAGGCGCATCTTCCTTTGGGGGTATCAGATTTGATGAAAAAGATATCATCTCTCTTCGCAAAATCAAAGACGCCAAATATGTCATTCCTGTTTTTAGCAAATCAGTAACGGTTTCTTCTGGAAAACAATCAGAATTGTCCGATCTATATGCATCATCGGCTGATATTTTTATTGGATTAAATGTTAAACCACACTACGGAGAATTATTTACAAAAAGCTCGGTAGAGAAAAGAAGTAAGACTGTTGTTATTGGTCCAAAACTTGCTAAAAAATTATTTTTGGAAGAATCACAAGCTGTTGGCCAAACAATTAAAATCGAAAGTCAAAGTCTTCGTGTTATTGGAGTAGTTGAAGCAAAAGGTGGAGGATTCGGTGGACCAGACTTTGATTCTTTTGTGTACATACCATATACGACTGCGCAGGTATTTAATCCAGACAAAAAATTTATTGCCCTTATTATTAAAGCTGCCGATGGAGCTGATTTATCTGTCGTAAAGCAAGAAATAACTGCGAATCTATTGAAACGATATAAAGAAGATGATTATTCTGTTATTGAACAAGCAGAATTATTAAGCGCTATATCCTCTATATTCAATATACTCAACACCATCCTTGTTGCAATTGCTGCCATCTCACTAATCGTTGGCGGAATAGGCATTATGAATATCATGTATGTTTCGGTCGTTGAACGTATAAAAGAAATTGGAATTCGTCGCGCACTAGGGGCTACAAAAAAAGATATTCTCGTACAATTTTTAGCTGAAGCTGTGATCCTTTCGCTTCTTGGTGGATTACTTGGATTAGCATTCTCTTTTATTGTTGTACTTGGAATTCAGCAATTTTTTCCAGCATATATTAATATCCAGTCAGTCCTTATCGCTCTTGGGGTTTCCTCATTAATTGGTATTGTATTTGGAGTATTTCCTGCAAAAAAAGCAGCAGACCTCTCGCCGATTGAAGCTATAAGATACGAGTAGTTTAACCGAAGGTGAACGCAAAAACGTCTATTCCCTCGCTAAACTCTAAGCGTAGAATATGATTTGCCGAGCCGTCTTTGAGATTAACAAGAGTATATAATCGGTCCGAATCAATCGTAACAATCCCTTCACGCACATCTTCCCCACTATTGGTGTTATCCGCAAGTTTTCCATCAATATACACTTTTACGAACAGCGGTGAACCTTCCTTTTCTGGACGCATGACAAGAAAGACTTTTTTCGCAAGGAAATTATATTCGAGTATGGCGTTTTTTCCCGATGTTGCAAATTCACTTTCTACATTCCATATACCACCAACCGTAAAGGTGTTGTCGGGTATATCCTTAGCAAGAGAATAGGTTTTTGTACCAGGGGACAAACGTCTATCAGGATAATAGAATTCTACGCGAGAAGCACCAAGATATGTTTCAGGGGACATTTGTGAATGAGGTGTCTCGTCGGGCATATCAGAAACTGGAGTGGAAACCGTAGCGCCTGCTTCTTGTAAGAGTGCTTGTATTTTCTCTTCTGTTTCTTTGTAATCTCCTTCACCAAAGTGATGATCACGAATTTTCCCTTTTGCATCGATAAGATATTTTGCTGGCCAATAATGATTATCATATGCATTCCATGTTTGATAATTATTATCTTGCAGAATTGGATATGTAAGGTGAAAATCCTTTATGGCTTTTTCTACGTTTTCGGCATTTTTTTCAAATTCAAATTCAGGAGTATGAACTCCAATAATCACGAGTCCCTTATCCTTATATTTTTCGTTCCAATCGCGAATATACGGGAGTGTTCGGATACAATTAATACACGTATATGTCCAAAAGTCGACGAGTACGACTTTTCCTCGCAGATTTTTAAGACTAAGACTTTTTTCTCCCGATGGTAGATTAAACCACTTCCCTCCCAGTATTAACTCTGGCGCTGTCCCTATATTATTTTCCAAAATATCACCCATAGGTTTACCAATGGCACTCTCGTCCAGTTTGCTTGTCGTAACAGAATTAAGAGTTTTTCTTACTAAAGGATTATCCTCAAACTTTGTGAGTCCCACACCATATGAGGGAAATTTTTCCAGTATAAAAGTTTGAAATTGTCGATCGATATTAAAAAAAATAGCAATCGCGGTTAGCACCATCACTGCGCCAAACACTTTTTGGATCTTACTCGTATTTTGTAAGAGCCCTGGCACTCGTGTCAGTAGTTGTCTTCCTCCATATGTAATAAGAAACATCGGAATTGCAGTACCTAGAGCATAGGAAAACGTTATGAGAAATGTAGTTCCATTTACAACACCAGTGAGAGCGAGTGAAATAACAGCTGCAAGAATAGGACCAACACAGGGAGTCCAAAGTAAACCAAGACTCATTCCAATGATTACCCCACCTGTATATCCTGTTTTATTACCTGCCGAGGGTACAAGTTTTGCAAGACGTACGAAGACTGTTTCAAGGATTGTTTGAAATTTTGGCACCAACAATCCCAATCCAAAAGAAAAAATGATTATTATCGATAGAACACGGAGGAAATCTCCTGATAGTCCGGTAATTTTTACAATAGTTGAAAGAAAAAGGGTAAAAAAAGTGAAACTTACTATAAAACCTGTAATAATTCCAAGCGGTTTTCTCTTTCCACCACTTATTGACCCAGATAAAACGATAGGGAGAATCGGGAGAATACAAGGCGAAAGAACCGTAACAATGCCTGCTAAGAACGCAAATACGATGAGCAAAATCATTATATGATTGTGTGAGACCTACCCTTTATTGAAGTTTTGACGATAATTGCTCTGCCCAGGCAGTTACTTTTGCTAGATTTTCTTGCTGATTGAAGAAAAATCCATCAATACGAAGGGTGTCTGTAAATAAAACACCTTTCATTTCACTTACAAATTTTTCCAAGTGATCTGCGCATCCGCAAAAGTGTGTATACGAAGAATCTCCTAATCCCACAATCGCAAACTTCTTTCCTTCAAATGTTTTCCCTTTTGCTGAATCCATGAATGGTAGGTATGCTTCATGCGGCATGCCCTCCATACCGTTGAAATCCCAGCTTGGACTTGCAAGAATCACGAGGTCATAATTATTAAATTCATCAACTGAGGCATCAGTGACCATTTTTTGGGTAACTGTTTGACTGTGTGCTTGAAGAACTTTACTAATCTCTTCTGACACCATTTGTGTCCCTCCCGAATTTGTTGCAAACACTAACAAAATATTCATAGTAAACTCCTTTCACGTATATACCATCATACCACAAGATTTATCCCACAATATCAAATTGCTTAAGTT